>JAFOIS010000233.1 GCA_017420605.1 Lachnospiraceae bacterium
CGGGATGCGAGCGCGCCGATCTTCTGCTCACGGATAAAATCGGTATAGGCTTTGTAGAGCTACGCGTGATCTGCGCGGTTCTTCTCCGGCGTTGCGGAAAGGCCGCAGACCGCACAGTCGGTCTGCCTGTCGTACGCTTCGCATTCTTCGTCCGTATAGGCCTTTGCGCGGGCAATGAGTTCCCTCGCCTCGATCGCGACAAGCTCCGCGCCGAAGGTCTGCATCATTTCCACATCGAGCGCACGGCCGAAGCCGAAGCCCTGGGGCGTGTGGCCCACGGCGGCGATGCGGAGCGAGCGCAGGGCGCGCCGGATCCGGGCGGCAGACAGGGATGCGCCGATCTCCTCTTTCGTGCGCTCTTCTTCCGGGGCGCCGAATACATAAGCGAACGGCCTGTCGCCGAATGCACGCAGGGTATTTGCCGCAGAATAGGCGCCGGTCAGGGAATTGAGTCGGAGCCGCCCGCCGTCGATGACGGGTTCGCGCAGCGTCCAGAGGAGCACCGGACCGTCGTAGAGGCGCAGGACCTCGGACATATAGGCCGCATTGGCAAAGGTCAGGTTCTGGAAAACGACAAGATCCGGACTCTTGCCGGTAAGATACGCGCGCACGGCATCGACCGAAAGCAGCATGTCTTCCGGAAACTGAAACGCGTTATCTAAAGAATGAAGAAGATTTTTGGAAGCTTCGAAAGCGGCTTTTGCGCTTTCCATATGGAAGGTCGGCACACCGACCGGGACGTAGACAGGGTTGAATGGGGCCATGAAATAAGCGGCCCGGCAGTCGCGAAGACGGCCGGGTCTTTCCTCCTCGCATACTTTGATACCTGTATCATATCGAATGCGGGGCGTCGTGTCAATTTAGCAAAAAGACGGTTCCTTTCCGGCAAATTGCCGGATGCGCGGAGCCGGTGTTATTCACCGCGGCTTTCCTTAAGGAGCCTTTCGACGAGGTCTCTTTTTTCGTAGAGCACGCAGCCGCCGACGTGGTCCTCAAGGAGATGTCCGTTTTCGCGGAGAACGCGGAAAAGGCCCGAGTTCATGGCTTCCCGAAGCGACGTATCGCGCACGTTGATGTCCGAATACGGCGAGAAGGGACAGGGTTCCGCGCCGCCGTGGGAGTTGATGTGGAAGAAGCCGCGGCCGGCCGCGACGCAGCCGCCGGAATCCTTCTCATCTCCCGGGAAGGAAATATACACCATTTCCGGGTTCTCCGTGCGCAGGCGGGCGATCTCGGTGCGGAGGTATTCCCGCTCCGCTTCGCCGGGCGCAAGCTCTTTGCTTTCGTCTGTGACAGGCACAAACTCCACGAAGATCATCACCCTGCAGCCGCGGTCCGAAAGCGATTTAAGAAACGCCTCCGAGGTGACCTCGCGCAGGTTCTCCGTCGTGACGGTCACCGACGCGCCGAAGAGGAGCCCGCGCCGGTGGAATTCATCCATGGAGGCGATCAGCCTGTCGTAGATGCCCTTCCCGCGGCGGGTGTCCGTGACCTCGCGTTCGCCCTCGATGCTGATCACGGGGATCAGGTTGCGGCAGCGGTCAAAGAGATCGAAATAATGTTCATTCAGGTAAGTGCCGTTGGTCAGGATCGGGAAAACGATGTTCTGCCTTTTTCCCGCCGCGTCGATGACGTCCGGCCGCAGCATCGGCTCGCCGCCGGCAAGCAGTACGAAGCTGATGCCGAGTTCCTCCGCCTCGTCGAAGATCCTTGCCCACTCCTCCGCGGTCAGCTGCATGACCGGTGCTTCGTCCACCGTGGCGCTGTTGCAGCGGGAATAGCAGCCCGCGCAGTGGAGATTGCACTGGCTCGTGATGCTCGCGATGAGATAAGACGGAATGTGTTCGCCCTTCTCTTCCGCCGCCATCCGCTTCTTCGAAGCGGCGCGGCTCGCCGCGGCAAAGCGCAGCATGAACGCGCTTTCCTTCGGATCCTTCAGCGTCGCCCGGAGCGCGTCCTTTACCACCTGCTCCACGCCCGCGGCAAGATATGCCTGCAGGTCGAACGCATTACTGTCTTTGTTCATGACTGTCCCTTCGATTCCTTATCTGCTGCTGCGCATTTCCACATTAGACCCTTGATGCGGATTCCGCCGCTTTCCAGGCTCGCTTTATGCCTTCGGGACGGACACCGCCGCGCCCCTTGCTCCCTTTACGCCTTCAGGGCTTCCTCCACCGCTTTCCGGACCGCTTCCATGTCGGCGGTCGGTTCAAAGCGCGCGATCACGTTTCCGTCGCGGCCGACCAGGAACTTCGTGAAGTTCCACTTGATATCCGGTTTTTTGTCCCAGTCCGGATCGGCTTCGGCAAACATTTTCTCCAGAAGCGCCTTGTAGGGATGCTCGTCGAATCCTTTGAACCCCTTCTCGGCTTTCAGCCAGGTGTACAGCGGCAGTTCGTTTGCGCCGTTGACGTCGGCCTTTTTCATCTGCGGGAACGTCGTATTGAAGTGCAGGGTGCAGAATTCGTGGATCTCGTCGTCGCTGCCCGGTGCCTGACCGCCGAACTGGTTGCACGGGATATCCAGGATCTCGAGGCCCATGTCATGGTAATCCTTATAAAGCTGCTCGATCGGCGCATACTGGGGCGTAAAGCCGCAGCCGGTCGCCGTGTTCACGACCATGATGACCTTGCCCTTATAGTCGGAAAGATCAAGTTTTTCTCCTTTGCCGGTCATGACGGTATAATCGTAGATCATTCTGTTACCTCCTCATCTTTGATAATGCTTTATCCAGCAGTTGTTTCAGTTCCCACAGTTCCCCATCCGAAAGGTCGATGCAGCCCTTCATGGCGCCGGGGACACTCACGGCTTTTTCTTTCAGGGCCCTGCCCTCCTTTGTCAGTGAAATGATCAGGACCCGTTCATCTTCCTCCAGCCGGACGCGCGTAAGATACCCCTGCTTTTCGAGCCGCTTCAGAAGCGGCGCCAGCGTTCCGGAATCGAGAAAGACCTTCTCTCCCAGCTCCTTCTCCGACATCCCGCCGAATTCCCAGAGGGCCATCATCACGACGTACTGCGTATAGGTAAGGCCAAGTGCTTCCAGCGGCTCCCTGTACTGCCGCACGACTTCCTTGGCGCAGGCATAAAGCGGAAAACAGATCTGATTCTCCAGCCGTATCAGTTCGTATTTGTTCTCCGGATCCACGTTCGTCTTCCTTTCTGCATTTACCATATTTTCATTTTTTATATGTATTGTGCGCTATCGAATTGTGCGCAATTTTTATTATCTTATATGTTCTATGACATTCTGTCAACAGAATAAATCGGCGGACCGGATAGGAAGTATAAATCGCCAGACCGGATAGGAAGTATAAATCGCCGGACCGGATAGGAAGTATAAATCGCCGGACCGGATAGGAAGTTTGTGATTGACCCCGCCGCACGAAATGCGGTATAGTGCAACCGGGCAATACAGCACAGAACATCTCCGGACCCGTTTCCGGAGAAAATTTCGATAAAACGGAGGACCGGACTTTATGAAAATCGCGATCGGAAGCGACAAATCGGGCTATGTTGTAAAGGAAGCCGTCAAGGC
>JAFOIS010000234.1 GCA_017420605.1 Lachnospiraceae bacterium
ACGCTGTCGGTGTTCTTCACGCTCACGAGTTTCGTCGTTCCGTTGGAGATCACAAGCACCGCGGAGGGATTCATTTTTCCGCCGATCCCGCCGCCGCCGTTGTTTTTCTTATCTCCTGCGAACGCGCCGGCACCGACGCCGAAGCTTACGTCTACAAGCGGAAGGATGATCGTATCGCCGACATGGATCGCGTCACCAACAACCGTCTTCGAGGAAATGAAGCTGTCCATCCCCCGGAAGAGCGTTTCCACCGTGTTTCTGAAATCATTATCCGCCATTTCATGCCTCCTTGGTCTTTAAGAAATGCAACACATATTTCACGTTTTTATTCACGATAATGCGAATGCCGGACGCGGCGAGCGGCCAGAGCCGCAGCCTTCCGCGAATATCGACGTCGCCTTCGATCACACTGCCCCGGAACTCCGGATAAAAAGCCAGTTCCTTCCCATAGAACGGATACAGAGCGGACGCGATCGCTGTGATCTGACCGGTTTTCGCCGGATCGCCGTCCCCGTACCGCACAAAGCCCCTGACATGTTTCGGAAGCAGATCCTTCAGGAAGGCGCCGAGCTCGCGGAAAATAAGCCCCAGCGCTTCCCCGGTCCTTTCATCGCCAAGAAACGTAAGCAGATTATCGAGAGAACTGGTGACCTTTTTCACTTTGGCCGCCAGCGCCGAGATCTTTTTGCCGATCTTTTTCAGTTTGCGGAAGGCCCTGTCTCCGGTCTCCCAGAAACGTTCCGCAAAGCTTTTCTTTCTGTTATAGTCGCGGAGAGGTCTTCCCCTGCGTTCCGATGCCTTTTCGGCCCGGAGCACCTCCTCCCTCTCTTTAGCGTCCGCTGCTTTCTTCGTCTCTTCTTCGACTCGTTTTTCTTCCTTCTCTTTGGCTTTCTTCTCTTTTTTGGCTTTCTTCGCCGCTTCTTTTTCTTCCGGACTCTTTTCCTTCATGCGTATACCGGCGATCTTCAGAACTTTGCCCATCTTTCCGTCTTCAAAGGTCAGGACAAAACTTACAAGATGGAGAAGCCATGTAACGGAAGCCCTGACAGCAAGTCCGTCCGTCTTTTTCACTTCGAATGAAGGCGGGTTCGTTTCGAAATCGCCGGAAGCGATCGCTTCCTCGAGATCCCCGATCGAACCGTAAGAGACAGGTATGAATTCCGGAGGCGTTTCAGGCGTTTCTTTTACGGCGTGCAGGCGGTACCGGAACGGCACAAAAAGCACGATGATGAGGATCAGCAGAATCAGTCCGATGATAACGAGAAGTGTGATGCCGATGATCTTAAGGATAAGAAGGACGACGGACATTTACCCGGCCTCCTTCCCGATGAGATATGAACGCATATCCGTGGACTGCGTATCCCTGAGCGTATCTTCCAGAATGGAAATAACCAGCGCTTCCGCACCTTTTCTTGTCGCCGCGACACCGACGACGGGAGGCAGAAGTCTGCAGAGCGTTTTCTGTCTGAGGAACAGCGTGTGCACGATATCAAGCTGATCTTTCGGATTTGCGGCGAGTGTGATCAGATACGCGTTCTCCGCCGGTCTCCCCTCGTCAAGACATTGACGGAGTTTTCCGGTGCCGCGCATCTTCATTTCCTCATCCAGATACAGATGGCTGTGCCAGGTCAGCATCCCGCACTTCTCCCGTTACGATCCGCATCGCTTTACAGCGATGCTCAAATTCCCTCACCTATCATAATAACAGTCAAAAACACTTTTCGCAACCGGAACTGCAGTACGGCTTCCGCTGTATCCTTCTTCAACGATCACGGCGATCACGATGTCCGGCTCTTCCTCTTTTCCGGCGAAGCCGACAAACCACGCATGTGTGCCGAGCGTCCCGTCGGCGCGTACAAAATCGGCCGATCCCGTTTTACCGCCCGTCAGATACCCCGCGTCCTCAAACGCCGTGACCGGGCCGCCGTTCGTTACGCCGCGCATCAGTGTCATAAGAAGGGAGGCTTCCCGCCGCGTCATAAGCTCTCCGTATGTCTTCGGTGAAGCGGAGGAAAGCAGGCTGCCGTCAAAGCTTCTCGTTTCTCTGACGATCCGCGGTTCCATCAGCACGCCGCCGTTCGCGATCGCGGAAACGATGAGCGCCATATGATACGGAGACGTCAGCGTATTGCCCTGTCCGAAAGCGGTCTGCATCGTCAGAGCCGTGCCGGACGTACCGTCGAGCGTGAAGGAACTGTTGTTATAGAGCAGATCCGCGGAAGGCAGCGCCTTATTGAAAAGAAGGCTTTCCGCAGTTTCTCTGAGTTCTTTTGCGCCCGCCGTAAGGCCTATATTCGCGAAGGCACAGTTGCAGCTGTTTGTAAACGCGTCTGTAAGCGTCTCCACGCCGTGTACGGCCCCGTTGAAGCAGTGCACGGTATGACCCGCCTCGGTGTAAGCCCCTTCGCAGTCAAACGAATACGCGTCTGTGATACCGAACCTTCTCTGATATGCGAGCGCCGTTACGATCTTGAAGGTCGAACCGGGAACGTACCTTCCCTGTGTCGCGCGGTTGACCAGAACGCTGGAGCCCTCTTCGGAAATGATATCCGCGTAGTCCGCAGCGATCGTGTTCGGATCAAAATCCGGTTTGCTCAGCATCACATACACTTCGCCGGTCTTCGGATCCAGCGCGACCACGGCACCGCGCCGGTCTCCGAGCGCGTCATACGCTGCCTGCTGCATGCGGGCATTCAGTGTCGTCACCACGTCGTCGCCGGCATCCTTCCTGTCCAGCATCATATTCATGATCCGGCTTCGGAGGTCTGCATGAGACGTCAGCAGCGTCGTATTCATGATGGATTCCACGCCGGAACGCCCGTGCGAATCGTAACCGACGACATGGGCGAATATACGGCCGAAAGGATACGTCCGCATCTCTTCTCCATCGCTGCCGGATGCTGTTTCCGCAAGAATATAGCCATCTGCGGACAGGATCCTTCCGCGTTCGATCCGCTCCGCCAGCGCTTCCTGCCGCTTGTTATAGGGCGACCGCAGATATTCCTCGCGCTTTACGACGTTGAAATAGACGAGGTATCCGATCAGGGACAAAAACAGTATAACGAACAGGTATGCCGCGGCGACGTAGGCGCCGTTTCCTTTTCTTTTCGGCGGCCGCGCCTCTTCTTCTCCGCTCCTTCTTTCCATGCCGGGCGGTATTCCGATCCGCGGATCGCGCGGTACGCTCTCTTCCGTATCCGGCCTGCCCTGCGGAAGAATGCGTTCCGCGTGTGTATACTGTCCCTGCGGCATAATTCGTTCCGCGGAGGTATACTGCCCCTGCGGCAGAATACGGTCCTGCACCGCCGCGCTGCGGTTCTGCGGCGGCATATATCCGTGCGCGCTTACGGATCCCCCTCCGTTTCCCTGCCGGACCGGGCCGCTTTGATGATGCAGATAGGACCGCACCTCTTTACCTAATTCTTTTTCCGCCGCGTCAAGCTCCGCCGCCGCCGAGATCCTTTTCTTCGGACGCTGCGTTCCTTCGGGCTCTTTCGCGTTTTCGTTTTTCTTTTTCAATGATCTCTCCTTCATCCTCCCGCAGGATGTACAGGCCTTCAACGATCGCCAGCATCAGTATGGTGCAGATCACCGAGCTTCCGCCGTAGCTTACGAGCGGCAGCGTGATGCCGGTCATCGGAATAAATTTCGTAACGCCGCCGATCGTCAGGAACACCTGAAACGCGTATTCCGTTCCCAGACCGATCGCGATCAGTTTGTAGAACGGGCGGCGTATCTCTATCGAAATATTGACGATCAGCAGGAACATCGTCATGCATACCAGAATCAGCGCGATACCGAATACGACGCCGAACTCCTCGCAGATCGCCGCGAAAATGAAATCCTTCGCCGCGACCGGGATCTTGCCGGGCATTCCCTCTCCGAGGCCGCTGCCGAACCAGCTGCCGGCGCTGATACCGAAAAGGCCCTGCACGATCTGATATCCCGAACTGTCATAAACTGCAAACGGATCAAGCCAGGCCTCGACACGCTGCCTGACGTGACCGAAAAGATAATAGGCGGCAACGGAAGCCGCGGCGCCTGCGGCAAGGGCTGCGGCCGAATACCAGGGCTTTCTCGTCGCTACGAGTACCATGACAAGATATGCGATAAAGAAGACGAGCGCAGTCCCCAGGTCGGTCGACAGGACAAGGATGCCGACGTGGACGGCCGCTACGGCGGATGTTACGGCAACGCTGCCGAACGAAGTGCTGCGGGATAACTGGGCGGCCATGAAAAACACGAACGTGATCTTCACGAGTTCCGAAAACTGCACCGTAACACCGCCGATCTCGATCGAAAGCTTCGCGCCGCCGCTCGTGACCGCAAGCGCCATAACGCCCAGAAGACACAGCACGCCAACGCCTGCATAGATCCATGTAAGCCGCGGCAGAATACGAAGTTTTCTTACAATGACCGGTACAAAAAGAGCGAGCACGGTCCCGGCCGCGGCGATCACATACTGTTTGAGCGCCTTCGAAAGATCGAGCCTTGCGAGGATCACGAAGCCGATCGAAAGAAGAAGGAGCATATTGTTGATAAGCAGCAGCGAACAGCCTTTATAGAGCAGCCTGTAAAACGCTATCGTCGCGGCGGTATATACGATCACACCGATGAGAAGGATCAGTGTTTCAAAGCGGAATGTATGCAGGAAAATAATGATGAAACCGAGGATATCAAACAGTATGATATCCGCCGCCTGTTTTCCTTCTGTCTTTCTGCGCTTTTCTTCATCATGCTTCCGGAAATAGGTAAAGTTCCGCAGCGTAAAGAGAAGGAGAAGCAGAATGAACATATATTTGGATACGTCGGTCAGTAATTTCAAACCAGCCTCCCGTAAGGCGCCTTATGCGCCGCTTTATTCCACACCGCGGCGGAAGTGTCCGCGCGTATGATCCCTGCCGTCTGATACGGCACGCCCGTTCCGGTACGCGTCCGTAAAATCACGGATGATGCCGGCTGTTTCCGTGCCGGTTTCCGTCGTAAACATGAGTCTTACCGCGCCAAACCCCAGGCTCCGCACGGTCTTCCATTCCGAAAGCAGGCTCAGCGGCACGCTGTTCCAGATCACATTATAGCAGAGTCCACAGACGCTCCATACCGGGAATACGACACCCTTCCGGTCGCGTATCGTGCCGCGCGGATCATTGCCCGCGCACCGGTGCGCGTTCCGGAAAAGGCATTGTTTCGTCACCATGAGCGGGATCCTGCCGTAAACGGGAAGCGTGCTGTTTTCATTCCGTCTTCGCGCAAGTTCCTGTGCCGACAGTTCGAAGGGCGCGGTATCGTGCCGTATACCGAGCGAAGAAAGAAAAGACTGACTGCTCCGGTTCATGGTATAAAGAGAGCTGTCCGCGATGCATCTTTCGCATAATCCCAGTCTTTTCACCGCGCCAAGCGTTTCGACGTCCCGGATGAGAAATCCGCTTATTCCGGCATCCGTAAGTGCGCGGAACGGCACGGCTTCGATATACCTGTCTTTTTCCGTCAGAATATACGGAAACGCTATGTAAGTCTCTTTTCCGGATCTTTTGCCCTCGGACGCAAATGCGCCGGCGCTTTGCGCAAAGGACGCCGGATCTTTCCGTGGGTCCGCGAAGAAGGACCATTCCGCAATAACGGCATCGACGCCCGGTGCGCCGAAAGCGGCCTCCATCTGTGCGCGGTCGGTAACGAGGGCCTCGATCCGGACCCTGCCGTTACGATCCGTCCGGACGCCTTCTTCGTCTATTGCCGCATCCCGCGGACCGGACAGCGTTTCCATATGCCTGTACCTGCCGGACAGTA
This sequence comes from Lachnospiraceae bacterium, assembly GCA_017420605.1. Taxonomy (GTDB): domain Bacteria; phylum Bacillota; class Clostridia; order Lachnospirales; family Lachnospiraceae; genus Chordicoccus. The sequence goes on from JAFOIS010000234.1 coordinate 5,788, forward strand.
TGGAGGAAGTCAGATCTTCTACCGCATTCCGCCGCATCCCGGAAAGTATGCCGACCGGCAGGAAACCGCCGCCGTCGGTATCCAGGCTGCATTCACTGACGCAGAAGGGCGTGTTTCCGAGTTTCCGCAGCTGCTTTTCAAGCATTTCCGCCGTGACGGGAGCTTTTTCCGCTTTCTGTACAACGGGTCCTTCCGCGGATCCTCTGTGACTGCCGCAGATATAGGTAAACGAAGCGGCATCTCCTTCGCGGAACACTGCCTCCGCCTGCACCGGGATTTTCCTGTCGCACAGAACGTAACGTTCTTCGGCTCTCTTATTTGCCGCTTCGGAAGCCGGATTGCCTTCCGTAAGCTTTTTATTGTCGACCGCGATCATACCGTTCCGGTCACCCGTCAGGTATCCGTCAGTAAAACCGTCCCTCGAAAATAGCGCGGTAAGATCTGCGATCTCTTCTCTGGTCGGCCGTCCGTCACCGCCGTCCGCGATGCGGTCCAGGATCGAACGGTAAACTGCCGTTACTCCTGCAGCATACGACGGCTTTTTCATACGTCCTTCGATTTTGATCGAATCCACGCCTATACGGCTCAATTCCGCAAGGTGGCCGGCGGCGCAGAGATCTTTCGGACTCAGGAGATATCCTCCTTCATAAGGAAGGCGGCAGGGCTGCGCACACCGGCCCCGGTTCCCGCTTCGTCCGCCGAACAGGCTGCTC
>JAFOIS010000235.1 GCA_017420605.1 Lachnospiraceae bacterium
AGAGATCCGCCGCCGGATACCGGAAGAGCCCGTCCCCACGGACCGCCTTCACGGCATCCACCAGTTTTGTCAGCGCCGCATCGTCCGCAAGCCCCGCCGCGCAGATCCGGAGCTTTGTAAGGATCTCCTCCTCTGTGACCGGGTTCTCCGGATCGCCCCGTGGAACGGTGACCATCTCCGAAAGCACGGTACCGTCTTTCTTTACGATCTCTGCCTTTGCGCCGCGGACGCCCGCCTTCCGGTCTTCCATCGTTTCATCCGCGATGAGTTCCGTTTTAGCGATAAGATCCCATACCGCCTCCGGCGCCGCCTTCGGGTCCATGTAATCGATCCCGTAAGCGCCCCGAAGGAGTGCTTGCGCCAGCGTGTAATGGATCGAAAACTTCGTGTCGTCCGCATCCTTCGGGATGCGGATCCCCGCAAGTTTGATCGCGTTCGGATAGATAAACACCCTGACGCTTTCGATCTCCTCCGGCCTTACGCGGCTGTGAAGAGACACCGCCGCGTCGATCCCGCAGTGCGTATGCCGGCAGGACGGATAGAGTTTGAAATAACAGTCATGGAGCAGCAGATGGTCCGCGCCGCGTAAGCATTCCTCATGATATGCCTCCGTAAACGCGTGGAACCAGCCGTTCGGTCCTTCGAGCGCTTCCGAAGGCCCCTTAACGCCCGCCGCGGCCAGAGACGCGGCAAAAACGCCGTTTTCCGCCGCCTTCGCGGGATTCAGGGGCTTAATGGCCGGCCGGGAATCCCCGTACGACAAAAGCCCGCCGGTCATGGTCGTCGAAAGCGCGATCGCGTCTTCGATCCCCTGCGCGTCCAGGTGATACAGCCTTGCGCAGGCCGCCGCGCAGGCAAGCGTCCCCGCGGCGCCGGTCGAATGGTATCCGCGCTTTACAAGTCCCGGCTGGGCGGCGGAAGAGATCCGGATATAGGCCTCATAACCGGTCGCGAGCGCCAGAAGGACGTCGTTATTCGTACTCCCCAGTTTTTCCGCCAGCGCAAAGACCGCCGGAATAAGGTGCACGCCCGCATGGCCGGCCGCCTTTTTATTGCCGTCGTCAAGTTCCGCGCCGTGGCCGTAGACCGCGTTCATAAACGCCGCTTTTCCGGCCGGCAGCTTTTCCGCATGGAGCAGCACGCTGCTCTCCTTTGCGCCGCCCGTCGGAAAGACCGTCTTCTCCACCGCGTCGTTAAAATGCCGGTTCTGCTTATACCCGGCAAAGGACGCCGCGAAGAAGTCGACGATCAGTTTACTTAGCTGCGCGGTATCATTTTCCGTAAGGGCTGTGATCTTCGAAAGATCTTCCGCCAGTTCCGCCGTGATTCCCATCTGCTTTTCCCGTTCAAAGGCGGGACTCCCCTGCGGGAGTCCCGTGATTATCATTTTCCGTCAGGGTCCCTTTATCAGTAGGTGAAGACCTCAAGATACGCCTCATTGCTTATCGCGATATTCCCGTAGACGTCCGTCACCTTGCACCGGTAGCGGAAACTGTTCCGCTCCGCCGTGCCGACCACTTCCAGCGTCGGCGAACGATATCCGGCCGTTCTCGACGTACAGTCGCGCCAGGTGCCCGAGCCCGCGGTCTTGTACTGCCACTGGTACGTAAGACCCGTGCCTTCCGCCATGACCTCGAAATACGCGGTTCCGCCTTCCTCCACGACTGCCCCGTCCGGATTCATAAGAATATACACCGCTTCGACCGTGATGGTCAGCGTCGCCGCGGCGGACCTTACCACATGCCCCTTCGCATCCGTCACGACACACCGGTAGGAAAAGCCGTCCCTCTCCAGCGTCGCCACCACTTCGAGCGCCGGCGTATTATATCCGTGCGTCTTCGAAGTGCAGTTGCGCCAGGTGCCCGAGCCCGCGGTCCGGTACTGCCACTGATAGGTAAGGCCTTCGCCGGTCGCGGTCACATAGAAATAGGCCGTATCTCCTTCGTATACGCAAAAGTCGTACGGATCTTCCGTAATCTCCGGAAGGATCTCATTGACTGTAAGGGTCGCCGCTGCCGACGTTGCCGTCTTGCCGTTTTCATCCTTCAGGATACACCGGTACTGAAAACCGTTTCTCGCCAGCGTGCCGGCGATCTCCAGCGTATCCGTATTGTATCCGGTCGTGCTCGAGGAACAGTTGTGCCACGAAGTCGTGCCCGCTATCTTGTACTGCCACTTATACGTGATGCCTTTGCCGGTCGCCTTGACCGTGAAGGTCGCCGTCTCTCCCTCCAGTACCGTCTGATCCTGCGGCTGCTGCGTGATCTTGAGGACCATGTCCTTCACCGTCAGAAGCACCGCGTTCGACTTCACTTCATTCCCGATGACGTCCGTTACGACGCAGCGGTAATAATACCCGTTCCGGGAGAGTTCTCCGGGGACTTCGAGCGTAGGTTCTTTATACCCGTTCATCTTCGACGTGCAGTACCTCCAGGTATTCGTCCCGGCGATCTTGTACTGCCACCGGTAATGCAGACCTTCGCCCTGCGCCATGACGCTGAAGTACGCGGGAATGCCTTCCGTCACGGTCGCCTTCTTCGGCTGCTGCGTGATCTTGAGAGGCGTATCCGGCATCTTCTGGAAGAACGCCTTGACGTACACGTCCTCCGCTCTGTCCCACATGTCGAACTGTCCGTTCTCGGCCCAATACCCGTCGCCCCAGGTAATATCGATGAGGCTGAAGCCATCGTTCGGCACAGCCGTCGCCTTTACCGTTTCTCCGGGTATGGCGGACGTTTTGCTGAGCGTGAGCGTTCCGCCGGTCACGTACTCGGAGATATCATGGCCTGCATAATCCACGGTGATCACCTGCGGGTATACATGGCGCGGCTCGGTTTCGCCGATCTTTCGCATGGTAATGTCCACGACCACCTCGTCGTCCCGGTCCCACATGACGAAGCTGCCGCTGTCCGTGATATCCTGTCCGCTGACAGCGCCGTCGCCCCAGCGGATCCTCTGTACATGGAATCCGTTATAAGGAACAGCCGTGACGTGAACCGTCTCGCCCGGCAGGGCATATTCCTTGTCGACCAGCCCGTAACCGCTGTATTCGCTGATATACTGGTTATTGACGTCTCTTGCGCTGACGACGACGATCACGTGCCGCGGCGTTACAGAGGAAGGATAAACGCACAGCTCCGCCGGCTCGGAGATCGTTTCCTGCCCGGTGTTCGCCGTGACGACGCAGCGGTACTGGTATCCGTCGCGGGACATTTCCCCGACGACATAAAGATCCGGGGTATTGTAGCCGGCCGTTTTGGAGGAGCAGTTGCGCCAGGTGGAAGAGCCTTTGATCTTATACTGCCACCGGTAGGAAAGCAGCGGCCCCTCTGCCTGCACATGAAAAGCTGCGGTGCTGCCTTCCTGGACTAATGCGCGGGCCGGCTGCATAGTGATCGCCGGCTTCACGGCATCCGTCTGCCGGAAAATGACGTCTACAACAACATCGCCGATATTGTCCCACATGTTGAAACAGCCTGTCCCCGTGATATCCGTACCAACGAGGGCGCCGTTCCCCCACTCGATCTTTTCTACGGTATAACCGTAATACGGCACCGCCGTGATGATCACGGTCTGTCCAGGTATCGCCTCGTCTGCGTTCGCCGTCACCCAGCCGCCGGTCAGTTCGCCGGTACGGAATGTCCCGTCGATATCCTTTGTACCGGTGACCACCTTGATCCTTCTCGGCGTTTTGGGGCCCACCTTCTGGACGGCGACGTCGACCACGATATCTTCCGCCCTATCCCAGACCGTAAACTCGCCTTCCTCCGTGATATCGACTCCATCCGCCATGCCGTTGCCCCATTCGATGCTCCGGAGCCGGTAGCCGGGGGCCGGCGTCACACCGATCATGACCGTCTCGCCCGCATAGGCATATTCCGGCGTTGCGTACGCCTCGCCGCCATAGACACCAGGCGTCGCATTGCCGTCCTCGTCGAAGGAAGTCACTACGACTTTGATCTTGTACAGGTCGTCCGCCGCGCGGACTGTGAGTGCGCCTGCATGCGTCATGCCTGCCAGAACGATCAGGGCAAGCAGAAAACTGATCCATCTCTTTACGCCGTGTCTCATGGTTTCCTTCCTTTCGTGATTGTTCCCGTACGCCGATAGCCCGCCTTGTAAGCAGACATACTTTTCCAAATACATTATAACTGCATGAGGCGCATTTTTCCATGGATACGGATCTATTCGGCACAAAAAAGGGAACGGCCTGCGCCCCGGCGCAGCCGTTCCCTGCAATGTTATACTGTTTACCCGGATCGCCCGGTTACTCTACCGTCAGCACCGCTGCCCGGGAGGCTGCCTCCTCACCGTTTGCGTCTGTAACGATACACCGGTACTCAAAGCCGTTCCGCTTCGCCGTCCCGAGGACTTCCAACTCTGCCGAACGGTAGCCGATCGTGCTGGAAGAACAGGCGCGCCAGGTGCTCTGACCCGCGATCTTATACTGCCACTGGTATTTCAGGCCTTCGCCCGTCGCCGCGACAGTAAGTATGCCGTCTCGCCGACAGCAACTGTCTGACTCTGCGGATCTGCCGTGATCTTCAACGCTATCTCTGTCACGGTAAGCAGTGCCGCCCGGGATATCACTTCATCCCCGTTCGCGTCCGTGACGACACAGCGGTACTCGCAGCCGCCACGTGCCGTCGCGCCGTTGACATGGAGTTCTTCTTTATTATATCCTGTCGTGACGGAAGATCCGTTATACTACTTATTCTTGCCCTTGGATGAGTTCTTTTCTTTCAAGTGACAGTTTTCCATCCCCATGTATCTAAGGCTAATGTAAACGATTTTGGAGTTCGGTAACGAAAGACTACTCTTCTTTTTCGATTACCACAGCATTTCCGTTTGCTGTAACGCAAATCACATAAGGCTCATAAACCGTCACTGTAGCATTTAAAGCACCCGCATGTTGTGGGTCCATAGTGAGGTAGTCGAAGTCAACACCAATAACTGCATTGCATCCCAAATCGTATGCGGCTTCCTTGAGTTCCTTTATTGCCTGTCGGCGTATTTTCACCAGTGCTCCGCACAGGTTCTCGTCAAGTTTGTTAT
>JAFOIS010000236.1 GCA_017420605.1 Lachnospiraceae bacterium
ACCCGTCAAAAACTGTCACATTTCCACGACGTATTTACCAGATTGTCGGCAGCCGCGATTTGCCTGTATCCTCGAAGGCCGAGAACGGAAGCTGCCAGGATCGCTCCAAAATCCGCTGCCGTGTGAGCCGCTGCGATTCCGGTCAGCCCGAAGAGATCGTGCATCAGATAGAGCGCGGGGATCAGCAGCACGCCCTGCCGCAGAACGGATACCAGCGTTGCCTGAAAGGCCTTTCCCGCAGCCTGCAGATAATTGCTGCTCAGGTAAAAGAACCCAAGAAAGAGGCTGACCAGAATCAGCCAAAAGAGGAAGCTTCCCTTCAAGGGGTGTCTTCCTCGCTGCTTTTTTCCTGCGCCTTTTCTCTCTTGTACCTGGCCGGGGTCGTGCCGTACTGTGCTTTGAAATCCCGGATGAACTGCACGGTGTCGTGATAGCCTACTTCCTCACAGACATGGGAGAGCTTTGCGTTGGGCATTGCCCGGAGGAGCTGTTCGGCTCTGGCCAGACGGTATGTCCGTAAGTTTTCAGTAAAGGTCTTGCCGCTGCTCTTGCGGATCAGGAGAGAGAGATATGCCTCGTTATAGTGAAAGGCCTTTGCCAGACTCCGCAGCGTTACCGTCTGAAAGTTTTCAAAAATATAGTTGGGAGAAGCATCTGAACATGTTCCAGTGCGAGATCCCCGACACAGACGCGGCGAGGGAGATCAACACCTGGAACCCGCTGCAGAGCGTACAAACGGCGCGGCTCTCCCGCTCCATCAGTTCGGACGCCTCCGGTGTGCGCGGGATCGGCTTCCGCGACACGGCGCAGGATATGCTGGCCCAGGCCTACCGCAAGCCGGAATGGGCACGGGATATGCTTTGGTACCTGGCCTCCCAGCAGTTGGAGGAGGGGCATACCGTGCATACCTCCTGGCCCGAGGAGAAGCGCCCGCCACAGGATATTACCCGCTCTGACGACCATATTTGGATGGTCTATCTGGCCTACGCCATCGCTGCCGAGACCGGCGATCTGAGTTTTCTGGATAAGGAGATCCCGTTTCTTTCCACTGATCTGGTCACCCCCGTTGGCAGCGCCACACTGTGGGAGCATCTGCTGCGCGGCGTGGACTTCACGGAAGCGCATCTCGGCGCGCACGGCCTTCCTCTGATCCTCTTCTCTGACTGGAACGATCATCTCGGCCCCTTTGGACGAAAGGACCGGGGCGAGAGCATCATGGTTTCGCAGCAGCACATCTATGCGCTGCGTCAGCTCAGCGAAATAGCGGAAGCTCGCGGTGATCATGTGGCACAAGAGCGTTTTGCCGCACTGGTCGAGAAGCAGGAGGCAGCTCTGGAGCAGTACGCATGGGACGGTGAATGGTTCCTGTGCGGTCTGGACGATGAGGCGCAGCCCATCGGGACACATACGCAGGAGCATGCCCGCATCTGGCTCAACTCGATGAGCCCATCATCATGAAAAAGAAGACGAGGACCGCCATCAGACGGTATTTGACGCCGCCGAAGCGGTCGGCGATCTTCGCGAGCATATAGTTCATCATCCCGCTGACGCTCAGCGCGTTGAATACGCCGCCGAGTACGAGCAGGAAGATCAGCACGGCGATGATCGTTCCGGGCCCTTCCGCGCCGAGGACGAGAAACGGTGACAGAAGCCATTTCCAGAACGGGATCCCGCCGTCGGCATAACGGAAGCCGCCTTCGATATCGATCACGGAGTGTCCGGCAGCGTTGATACGCCTTGCGTATTCTCCTCCCGGTATGACGAGCGTGAGTACGTAAGTCAGTATCATCAGCAGAAAAATGATCCCGATCGCGATCAAAAAAGAGCGGGCGCCGATCCGGATGCCGTCCGCGCCGCGGTTTTCCGCTTTCTGTGTTTCCTGCGCCATAGACAGCCTCCCGATATGCGCTGCCGCTCCCTGCAGATCTTTAAAGAGCCGCTTTTATTTTGTGAAATGATATGCCGCCCGGCCGGTCTCCTCGTCGTAAGCGTCCATCGCAAACTGAAGGCCCGCCTCTTCGGCGACCGTCTTCATGACGGTCTCCGTCGTATAGCGCAGATACGGCGATACCGCCGCGCCCTGCTCATGGTAGAACCGCACGGCCGGGCATTCGGATACGGCGACGTCCATACGGTCCGCGCTCTTTGTGATCGTAAGCACTTCCGAGGCGTGTTCCTTCTCATACGTATCGCGGATCTTTTCCTCGAGCGCTTCGAATCCCCGTGCGCGCACGTCCTCGATCAGTTTCCCGTAGACATGCTTTGCGAAGCCCTCAAGATATTCGAAGACTTCCTCTTCTCCGAAAGTGTCCGCAATGTACTGGATGCCACGGTTCAGGCTGTGATGAAAACCGCGGTGGAAGTATTCGTTCTGGGAAGCCTTCCGGTCCATGATCTCGGTATTCTCATCGGCGATGATGCGGCCGTCGAACTTCGTTTTATCATAGACCATCAGACGGCAGGCCGCCTGATCGGTCCCGATGAAATTATAGATATAATCAAGGCCGACGGTGGCGACGGCTTCTCTGTAATGGTCGCAGTGCATGCAGTAACGCGGATACGGATCCACGCCGATGCTGTCCTTGAGGTCGAGCAGGCGTCCCTTGGACGGGCAGCGGTGCATGTCGATCATGAACCAGCCGGCCTTCTCGTTGAGGTACATCGTGAAATCCGCCGCTTCTTCGTTCAGCGTGCCGGTCCAGTACGTGAAGCAGCCGCGGATCCCTTCTTTCTTCACACACGCCGCGAGGGGAGACTTGTCCGGCTGGAAAAGGAACGTCCAGTAGTCCTCGACCGCCTTGCGCCCGTGCTTTCTTTCGATGAAGGAGAACAGTTCACTGTACGACGGAATAAACTCTGTGCATGAAATCATTTCGCATACCTCTCTTTTTTTATGCTCCTCAGCGCGTCATCAGGAATTCGTACTCCCGCTGCCCCGCCTCATTATCCGGGAACATGGTATGGAACGCGGCAGCCTTGATCTTTGCCGTCTCCCATTCTTTCTTATACTCGTAAACGACGATCTCGTTGTAAAGAAGGCTCTCGTTCACCGCTTCGTCCTGGAGCGCCAGTCCCTCCCGGATATGGGAAAGGGCGCTGTCGTAGCTTCCGTCCAGCATGTCGCACAGCGCCAGGCCGTTGCAGGAAGCCGCCGCGCAGCGCGGATTGTCCAGATACTCGCGGAACATGGCCCGCGCGTTGGCCGGATCGTCCATGGCAAGATACGTGCGGCCCAAAAGAAGTACCGCGTGCTCGTCGTCGGCGTCATTCCTGAGCGCAAGAAGCAGTTCTTCCTTGGCCTGGTCGTAATTCTGCAGGTAATAACTGATCACGGCCCGCCCGTAATGCTCGCGCTCGTTCTTCTCCGCCATATCATGCGCGCGCGACAGGAATTCCGCCCCGTACGTATTCATTTTATAGTTGCGGAACACTTCGTAGATACTCACGACGAGCCGGTAGTCGTCCGTAAGCGACGCCGCCTGATCAAAATCCGCAAGCGCCTCCTCGGTGCGGCCTTCGGCCATCAGGAGCCGTCCGCGCATATAAAGAAGATTCGGCTCCGCCTCCTCCGCGATCAGCGTATCGTAGATCGCCTCGGCCTCGGCGGTCTTGCCGGTCTTCATGCGGCAGTATGCCGTATACTCTTCGAGATCCCGAGCGAATGCCGGTCCCTGGTTCGTCATGGCCAGTTTGGAGCGCGAAAAGGCGATCGACGCCTCGGTATAGGCGCCGGTCTCCATCCGGGCGATACCGATCCCCCGCCAGCTCTCCGCCGTGTATTCGTTATCCGCGATCAGGCCTTCGAACACCCCGATCGCCTTGTCATATTCCGCCTGTCCCAGAAGGTCCGACGCCTCCGTGAACCTTTCCTTCGCGTCCGTATGCGCGCAGCCGGAAAGCAGAAGGAGCGCCGCGCAGAATATGATCAGTTTCCGCACAAAACGCATGGTTTACTCCGAAAGGATCAGACCCTGCTCCCGGATCACCGCGATGATCCCGTTCACCGTTTCTTCACAAAGCGTGTCCGTTTTCGCTTCCGCCATGACGCGCAGCACCGGCTCCGTGCCGCTTTCGCGGACCAGTACGCGGCCGTCGTCGCCGAGCGCCTCTTCCGCCCTGCAGACCGCTTCGCAGACCGCCGGATTCTCCCGCGCCGTCTTCTTATCGGTAACGCGTACGTTCTTGAGGACCTGCGGATAGATCTTCAGGTCTCTCGTCAGCATCGAAAGCGGCAGTTTCTTATCGAGCACGGTCTGCATGACCATAAGAGACGTCAGGATCCCGTCGCCCGTCGTCGCGTATTTGCTGAAAATGATGTGGCCGGACTGCTCGCCGCCGATCCTGTGGCCGTTCGCCATCATGTTCTCGGCCACGTATTTGTCGCCGACCTTCGTCTTTTCGTAACGGATGCCGATCGCGTCGCAGGCCTTGTAAAGCCCGAGGTTCGACATGACGGTCGTGACGATCGTATCGTTGTCGAGACGTCCCTGTTCCTTGAGATACCGGGCTGTGATATACATGATCGCGTCGCCGTTGACCACGTTCGCCTTATCGTCCACGGCGATGCAGCGGTCCGCGTCGCCGTCGTACGCGAAGCCGATATCCAGTTTCTCCTCCCGCACGAGCTTGACGAGCGCCTCGATATGTGTCGAGCCGCAGCCGCGGTTGATGTTCGTGCCGTCCGGATCGTTGTTGATCACATAGGTCTTCGCGCCGAGCGCGTCGAAAACACTCTTCGCGACCTGCGAGGCGCTGCCGTTCGCAAGGTCCAGGCCGACGCGCATGGACTTGAACGAACGTGTCGGGATGGAGATGAGATAGCCGATATAACGGTTCCGGCCCGCGGAGTAATCCACGGTCCTGCCGATGCCGTCCCGCTTCGCGTACGGGATCTCCGGTACGCCCTCGTCGATATAGCGTTCGATCGCCTCCTCGACCTCGGCTTCGATCTTCTGACCGTTCGCGCGAAGGATCTTGATGCCGTTGTCATAATACGGGTTATGGCTCGCGGAGATCATGATGCCGCAGTCGAAATCCTCGGTGCGCACCACATACGATACGCTCGGCGTCGTCGTTACGTGAATAAGATACGCGTCCGCGCCGGAGGAAGTGATGCCCGCACACAGCGCGTCCTCGAGCATATAGCTCGAGCGGCGGGTATCCTTGCCGATCGCGATCTGCGCCCTGGTCCCGGAATGCTTCTTTCCGTAATACCATCCGAGAAAGCGTCCGACCTTGAACGCATGCTCCGCCGTCAGATCCACATTGGCTTCGCCGCGGAAGCCGTCAGTTCCAAAATACTTACCCATATACGGCATGGTCCTTTCTTTGACTTGACAGGATCTTTATCAGATCCCGGACATATTACATAAGCGGGGTGGCGTAAACGCCGTCCGCGATAAGGCGCGAGAATGCTTCCCGGACGGACGCCTTGTCTTCCTGATAGGTGACGCCGAACCATTTATCCGGACTGGAGAGGACACGGATCTTCGCCCGGTCTTCGCGGAGCAGGCGGTCGATCTCGATCGGAAGCAGGTATTCCGCCTTGAGCGGATCGTTTGCGGGATCCGCAAGGAACGCGGGGAAGCCTTCCTCGAACGCATCAAGGAATCCGGGATACAGGCCCCACATATTCATCGATACGAGGCTGTCTGGATCGATCGGCACCACTCCGCCGTCCGTCATCACAGCGGCTCCCTCCGGCGTGCGGATAATATTCTTCGTTTCGTCGACGCCGGCCAGACCCCCGTTTTCCCCGAGGCGGCAGACGCCGCGCGTGACGCCGCCGTTATCGGACAGCGTATTTTTCAGAATAAAGCCGACCATCGCGCCGGAAAGTTTTCCGTCTTCACAGCCTTCATGGGATACCAGATATTCATGCAGGGTCCGGTATGCCTCTTTACCGTAATAATCGTCCGCGTTGATCACCGCGAACGGTTCGCGGATGACGTCCTTCGCGCAGAGCAGCGCCTGCGCCGTGCCGAACGGTTTTTTTCTTCCCTCCGGAACGGTGAACCCTTCCGGGAGCTTCGTTATTTCCTGATATGCATAATCGACTTCGCAGATCTTCGCGATCCGATCCCCGATGATCCGCCGGAAATCTTCGTCGAGGTCCTGCCGGATAATAAAAATGACCTTGTCAAATCCCGCTTCCAGGGCGTCGTGGATGGAGTAATCGATGATGATCTCCCCGCTCGGTCCGACCGCCTCCAGCTGCTTGATCCCGCCTCCGTAACGGCTGCCGATCCCGGCTGCCAAGACTACGAGTGATGTTTTCATGTCCTGTCCTTTCTCACTAAACTGTTATCCAGAATCAATTTATTATATCATTACTTGCTTATTCACGGAACTGTAATTTCTCCGCCTGCTCGCGCGCCGTCAGCGCGTCGATGATCTCGTCGAGATCGCCGCCCAGGATATCGTCGATCCTGTGCAGCGTCAGGTGGATCCGGTGATCCGTCACACGACCCTGCGGAAAATTGTAGGTGCGGATCTTCTCGGAACGGTCGCCGGTACCGACCTGGTCTTTGCGCAGCCGGGCGCGTTCCTCGTTCTGCGTACGGATCTTGAGGTCGTAGAGCTTGGCGCGCAGGACCTGCATCGCCTTCGCGCGGTTTTTGAGCTGTGATTTTTCGTCCTGACAGGAAATCACGATCCCGGTCGGAATATGGACCAGGCGGACGGCAGAATCCGTCGTATTGACGCACTGGCCGCCGTTCCCGGACGCGCGGAAGACGTCGATCCGGATATCCTTCGGATCGATCTCGACGTCGACCTCCTCCGCTTCCGGCATGATCGCCACGGTGCAGGTAGAGGTATGGATCCGGCCGCCGCTCTCCGTTTCCGGGATCCTCTGTACGCGGTGCGTGCCGCTCTCATATTTGAGCCTTGACCAGACGTCCCGTCCGGAGACGGAAAATGTGCATTCCTTGAAGCCGCCGATCCCGTTCTCGTTCAGGGAGATCATCTCCGTACGGAAGGCGTGCCGGTCCGCGTACCGGACATACATGCGGTAAAGATCCGCCGCAAAGAGCGCCGCTTCATCGCCGCCGGCGCCTGCCCGGATCTCTACGATCGCGTTGCGGGTATCGTTGGGGTCGCGCGGGATGAGAAGAAGCTCCAGCGCCCTGCTCTGGGTCTCTTTCTTTTCTATTGCCTCCGCAAGGCCTTCGCGCGCCAGTTCCCGCATTTCCGGATCCGTCTCTTCTTCAAGCAGGGCGCGCATTTCCTCTTCTTCCCGGACCGCGGCCTTATAAAGACGGTATGCTTCCGCAAGCGGCGCGTTCTGCGCCTGTTCCTTCATAAGTGCTGTATAAAGGGCCGCGTTGCCGGCCGTTTCCGGCGCGGAGAGCGTCTTCATGATCTCCTCTTCCCGCACCAGAATGTCTTCGAGTTTTTCAAACATTTTCTTCTCCGTGCACGGGCGGCTGCGTCCCCGCATATCTGCCGCCGACGACCCGTACGATGTCCGCAAGGTCCCTCACCCGTATCAGCTCCCGGAATCCCTCTTCCGCAAGATAGGCCGAAACGGCGTCCTCCTGTCCTTTTCCGATCTCGAGAAGGAGCCAGCCGCCTTCCGCAAGGTGCCGCGCCGCGCCTTTGGCGATCCGCGGATACAGGGCAAGCCCGTCGCTTCCGCCGGAAAGCGCCCGCCTCGGCTCGCAGTCCGCGACCTCCGGCATCAGATTTTCGATCTCTCCGTCCGGAATATAGGGCGGATTGGAATAGATGATATCGTATACGCCCGGAACACCGTCAAAGAGATCGCGCTCAAGAAGTTCCGCCGAAAGGCCGAAGGATGAAAGGTTCCTCTGTGTCACCGCGAGCGCGCCGGGATCCGCGTCCGTTCCAAAGGCGCGTATCCCCGGTCTTTCCAGAAGGACCGTGCACAGCGGCGCACCGCTTCCGGTACCGATCTCCAGAATACGCATGCCGGGGCGCGCCCTCTCAAGGACTGCCTCGATGAGCACTTCCGTATCGAAACGCGGAATGAGCACACGCTCGTCCACATAGAACGTCCTGCCGTAAAAGTCCGCTTTCCTCAGAATATACTGGAGCGGCCTCCGTCCGGCCCTTTCACGCACAGCCGCATCATACCGCGCGGCGTCGGCCAAAGAGACTTCCGCCGTGCTTCTTTCCGCATATACGGAAAGTTCCATATCAAATACGCCGAGAAGAAGGAGCCTTGCCTCCGTCACGGCGTCATCGATCCCGGCCGCCGCAAGCGCTTCGGCGCCGGACCGGCAGAGTGCCTGCCAGGTCATTATGCCCTCTCCGCTTCCGGGAAATTCGTCTGAAGATATTCTTTCCAGTCGAAAACCGCTTCGACCGCGGCGATCGCGACTTCGACCTGCTTTTCATCCGGCTCGCGCGTTACGAGCTTCTGCAGAAGGAGCCCCGGCGCCGACAGCGCCGCGACACACTTATTCTCGCTCCTTCCCGCGAACCGGATCACTTCATAGGCACAGCCGGCGATGACGGGAATAAAGAGCAGCCGGAGAAGAAAGCGCATCAGCGGCGTGCGTATTCCGAGCAGTCCGATGATCAGGAAGAAAACGACCGAGATCAGGACGACAAAGAGCAGAAAGCTGGTCCCGCAGCGCTTGTGCTGCCTCGAGCTTTTCATCACGTTTTCAACGGTGAGCGGCATGCCGTGCTCGAT
>JAFOIS010000237.1 GCA_017420605.1 Lachnospiraceae bacterium
TGGATCACGTCTGCCGTAAAATCCGCCGCAAGGGCCGCGGCCCTCCGCAGGGAGAAACCCCGCAGCATACCTCCCATGAGGACCGCCGAAAACAGGTCCCCCGTCCCGTGATACGAGGCGTCGACCTTTTCATTCTGGCAGACGAAATACGCATCCTCCGTCCCGCCGGCGCCGCCGGCCATTTCGGTCATGCCGCCGCGGGAACCATCGCCGGAGCCGGCACCCGCATCGTATCCGCAGACGCCCGTCATGCCCGCCGAAAGCGATACACCGGTGAGCAGCACGCTGCCGCCGCAGATCTTCGAAAGGCGCACGAGCATTTCCCGGACGCAGTCTTCGTCATAGTCCGTGCGGTATTCCATTCCGGACATGAGCGCACCTTCCGTCAGATTCGGCACGATCAGGTCCGCCATACCGCACAGCGTTTTCATTTTTTCTATATAGGAAATATCAAAGCCCGCGTAAAGCTTCCCGTGGTCGCCCATGACCGGATCGACAAAAAGGAACGGCGCCGGCTCCCCCTCTTTATCCGGATCCTGCGCTTCCCGGTATCCTCTCACCGCTTCCAGTACCTCATCTGCGGCGCTCTGGCCGAGGTACCCGACCGCGATCATGTCAAAGCCGATCTTTTCCCTCTTCCAGTGGGAAGTGACCGGCGCGATCTCTTTTGCGAGGCTGGTATAGGTAAACCCGGGAATGGCCGTATGCGTCGAAAGCACCGCCGTCGGCAGCGGCACTGCTTCGATCTCCATTGCGGACAATACCGGAAGGGCGATCGTGAGGGAACATTTTCCGAAACAGGACAGGTCCTGGATGGTCAGGATGCGTTTCATTCAGCTCTTCTCCTTTACACCGTATCATATCGGAGAATCTTTCTTTTCGCAATCGGGTCATACGGCGCCCGCGTCCTCAAAGAGCGGATCGCCGGCCCCGCAGAAAAGGTCACCGCGCGGTCCCGTCGACCCCGCCGCCGTCTCCGGAAAGGATCTCCACGATCAGACGATGCGGGAGGCATACAATGATCTCCCCGTTCCGGGAGATCTGCCCCTGGTGCACACAGATACCGTCCGGGCAGTCGGCCTCGGTCACCTGCGCGTATCCGCCGCGGATCGAGAGGTGGTTATGCCCGTACACGGTATCGATATCCTGTTCACGGTCTTCAGACAGGGCATAAGCGCCATACAGCTTTCCGTCGATCGTGACCGTGACGACGGCGGGATCGCTGTGCGGCAGAAGCCTTGTCCTGATATAGAATACGACGGCCAGGATCAGGGCGATCGCCAGCACGGCCGCAATCAGAATCCGGTCTTTTCGATTCATCGGAAACCTTATTCTTTCGGGAAAGAAGCCAGTCTTTTCAGAACAGATTGTAGAAGATTCGCAGGAAAAAGGCAATGCGGAAAAATGTACTTGAAGCAGTTGTGTTTTGACTATATTATAAGAATGGTGATTTGTTTTTCGAAGCTACTTATTACACAACCATGCAGTGGAGGGAATAATGAAAGAAACCGGGAAACAGCAATCTCTGAAGATTCTCATCGCAGCAGTCCTGTTGGTCGGCGTCCTGATCGTGGTAGCTGTTCTTGGCGAGTATAACCGGACATCCGTCGCAGGCACCGGCAGCCAGAATGCATCCGTAGAGTATCAGACCGGTACGGGCAGCAAAAATACATCCGGAAATACGCAGCCCGCTGCGTCCGGCCAAAATACAACCAGTGAGAATCAGCCCGCCACAGGCGACAAAAACGCATCCGGAGAGTATCAGCCCGGCACATACACCTATGAAGCCATCGGTTTCGGCGGTCCGGTCCAGGTAGCGCTCACGGTCGGTGAGAACGGCGGCATCACAGAAGTTCAGATCACCGGGGATTCCGAGACGCCCGACGTGGGCGGCAAAGCGATCCCGCAGCTTGCAGATCAGATCCTTACAGCACAGAGTGCCGAAGTGGACGGCGTCTCCGGCGCGTCGCTGACGAGCCAGGCGGTAAAAGACGCCGCAGCCAAGGCTCTCGCGGCTGCCGGCGGAGAAGCGGTTGCCGAGGTCCCGAAACCCGAAGGCGACAATCTCTTCGTGCCCGGAACTTATACCGGCACCTCCAAGGGCTTCGGCGGCGACATCACGGTGACCGTCACGGTATCTGAGAATAAGATCGAAGACCTTCAGATCGAAGGCGACCACGAGACGGAGAACATCGGTTCTTTCGCCGTGGAAATGCTGGGAGACAAGATCCTGGAAGCCCAGAGCCCCAAGGTGGACGCGCTGAGCGGCGCGACCGTATCGAGCAATGCGATCCTCCGGGCTCTCAACGACGCGCTCGTCCTGGCCGGCGCGGATCTGTCGCGGTTTGCCGCAAGTGATGCGGAAGCCGTCAAAGTCAAAGACTACATTGACCTCGACTGCGATATCGTCATCATCGGCGCGGGCGGCGCGGGAATGACCGCTGCGATCAATGCGACACAGGCCGGCAAGAAGGTCATCGTTCTCGAAAAAATGCCTTACGTCGGCGGCAA
Source organism: Lachnospiraceae bacterium (assembly GCA_017420605.1). Lineage (GTDB taxonomy): Bacteria > Bacillota > Clostridia > Lachnospirales > Lachnospiraceae > Chordicoccus. The sequence continues at coordinate 2,512 of JAFOIS010000237.1, forward strand.
TACCACCAAGGCGACCGGCGGTATGAACGCGGCGGAAACGCATTACCAGGCGGAACAGGGTATCGAAGACAGCGTCGCGCAGTTCGTGGAAGATACCATGAAGGGCGGCCACTACATCAACGACGAGGCACTCGTCACCATCATGGCGCAGAATTCCGCTTCGGCGATCGACTGGCTGGATTCCATCGGAGCACCGCTTCCCAAGGTCTCCTTCTCCGGCGGCGCCACCAACAAGCGGATCCACGCGCCGGAGGACGGCTCGGGCGTCGGCGCGTTCCTGGTGACCCATTTCCGGAACAAGATCGAAGAACTGGGCATCGACGTAATGTATAACACCACGGCGACCTGCCTTACGACGATGGACGGCACCGTCACGGGCGTCATGGCGGAAAGCCCGGATGCCTATTACACCATCCATGCCAAAGCGGTGATCCTGGCAACGGGCGGCTTCGGCAATAACCAGGACATGATCGTTCATTACCGCAGTGACCTGCTTGGTACTGTCACCACCAGCGCCCCCGGCGTAACCGGCGACGGTATCATGATGGCGATCGCAGTCGGCGCCGACCTGGTGGATATCGACCAGATCCAGCTGCATCCGACCGTCGAGCAGTCGACCAGCATGCTCATCACCGAGAGCGTCCGCGGCGACGGCGCGATCCTGGTCAACCAGGAAGGCAAGCGTTTCATCAACGAACTGCTGACCCGCGACGTGGTCAGCGCGGGCGAACTGGAGCAGACCGGCAGCTACGCTTACATCATCTTTGACCAGCACCTGCGGGACAACCTCAAAGCGATCGAAAAATACGTTTCCACCGGCATCACCGTACAGTCGGATACCATTGAAGGACTGGCTGAGGAGCTCGGCATCGATCCGGCGACGCTTGCGGATACGCTTGCGACATGGAACCAGTATGTGGCGGACAAGAAGGATCCGGACTTCGGCCGTGATACCGGCATGGACGCGGATCTGAGCACGGCGCCCTACTACGCGATCAAGATAGCGCCCGGCATTCACCACACCATGGGCGGCGTCAAGATCAATACGGAAGCCCAGGTCATCGACACGGAGGGCGCTCCCATCCCCGGCCTCTTCGCGGCAGGCGAGGTCTGCGGCGGCGTCCACGGCGGCAACCGTATCGGCGGCAACGCCGTAGCGGACATCGTAGTCTTCGGCCGTATCGCGAGCGAAAGCGCCGTCAAATACTGCGACGGGCAGTAAATCATTCCGCGGCATACGCAGAGCCGCAAATAAGGTATAACAGGAAGCAGACGCGTCAGGGTGACTTGCACGCGTCTGTTTTTTTTACAAAAAGCTCTCAAAAAAAGCGGTTGACAGGCAAAAACAATTAGTGTATACTTCCCTATGTTCCAAAAGGAACGCAATGCGCGAGTGGCTCAGCGGTGGAGCACCACCTTGCCAAGGTGGGGGTCGCGGGTTCGATCCCCGTCTCGCGCTCTGGGGAAGGGCTTTGGATTGCCGGGTCGGAACGGTGGTCTGGAGCTTTTCTTTCGTTATGCTACAAGCCACGCAAAAACAAAAACCGCATAACAGCGTCGAATGCTTGCATTCGTAAGCTGTGAAGCGGTTTTTTGTTTTTATGCGTCGACAGCCGCGACGAAATAGCCGCGCAGCGGCTATGAGTTCCAGCGTGGCTTGTGTTGCAGCATTTTTCTCCTCCCTGTCACAAATCGCCCTCCTCTTTTCGTCTTAAGGGTATAAGCTTATATTTCCACACCGGAAAGCGCTTTCGAAAGGAAGAA
>JAFOIS010000238.1 GCA_017420605.1 Lachnospiraceae bacterium
GAGCGCGGTCAGGCCGCTGCCTTTATCCGTCCCTTCCGGCGTGAGCTCGTAATTTGCCGCTTCCGCGTTCGCTTTTTCCGCTCGGAACGGGCGGAGGCGGGCGATCGTGCGCTCCCGCGCTTCCTGCGAAAGATGCCAGATATTGATCTTGTCCGCTTCCTTCGGGTGCTCTTTCAGGAAATCCACGGTGCTCCCGACCAGCGTGCCGGTTTTGCGGTACAGAGGAAGGTAAGGCTCCATATGGTATTCCGGGAACCGGGGAAGGAGCGGGCCGGGGATGACGTTATGCTTGCCGGACATGACCTGCAGAATGACGTCTTCGTCTTCGCCGATGCGCACGACTTCGGCCACGACCTCTTCCGGCAGGGAACGGCGGAAAAGGCACCGGTCTTCCGTAAGGTCGTAAAGGAAAGCGCCGCTCTGGCAGACGGCGTACCGCATTTCCGGAAGGCGCGGAAAGAACGGCAGAAGCTCGGACCAGCTCCGGCCGGTGCAGAACACCACGCCGGCGCCGGAACCGGCCGCCTTCCGGATGGCTTCTTCCGAGAAGAGAGACATCGTTTTGTCGGAACGCAGCAGCGTCCCGTCCATATCCACGGCAATAAGTCTGATCATAAAAGGGGCCTCCTTCCGGCCGAGCCTATTGTAGCATGCGGAGGGGGACGATGCAAAGCATATGCGCCCTGTGCGCCGGACCGGTACAGGCCGGATACGGGCATCCGGGGAATACGGTGTTTTCCGGTTGCGCGGCATGGCACAGAACACTATAATAAAGACATATAAAGGCGCCAGAGCCCGCGGCAGAGTGATCTGCGGCGGGCGGTGGTATATAGCCGCATGCGCAGACATGCGGCGCACCGGCGTGCGGACATACGGCATGGCGGCGGAGGAAAGGTACCCCATGAGCATTTCGGAACTGACCGGCCTTACCTGGGACGAGGCTGCGGAAAAGGCGGCGCAGGGTAAGATCAACATCACAAAGAACAACCATCAGAAAACGACCTGGCAGATCGTGCGGTCGCACACGATCACCTATTTCAATATCCTGAACTTCTTTCTGGCGGGGCTGATCATCCTGTCCGGTCAGCTGAAGAACATCCTCTTTATCGGCGTCGTTTTCTGCAACGCCGCGATCGGGATCGTGCAGGAGCTGCGGGTCAAGAAGCTGATCGACCGGCTCTCGGTCATTACCGCGGCGAGAGCCACGGTGCTGCGGGAGGGGGAACGCGAGGAGATCCCGATCGACGAGATCGTGGAGGACGACGTGGTCATCCTTTCGCCCGGCGACCAGCTGGCGGCCGACGGCGAGGTGCTCGTCACGGAAGGCCTGGAGGTCAATGAATCCATGCTGACCGGCGAATCAAAGCCGGTGAAGAAGGCGGCAGGGGACGAGATCCTCTCCGGCAGCTTTATTACGGCGGGGACCGGCGCCTACCATGTAAGCCGCGTCGGCGATGCGACGTATGCCTCTACCCTTGTTGCGAAGGCGCAGACCAAAAAGCGGGCGACGTCGGAAATGCAGAACACGATCGGCAGCATTATCCGCGTGATCTCGATCCTCATCATCCCGCTCGGCCTTCTGCTGTTCCGGAGCCAGTACCTGTCTTCCGGCAGGACCGATATGTCCACGGCGCTCGTACACACGGTCTCGGGCGTGATCGGCATGATCCCGGAAGGGCTGGTCCTTCTGACTTCGGTTTCGTTCATTCTCGGCGTGGGACGCCTTGCGCGCAAGCAGGCGCTCGTCCAGGAAATGGAGGCGATCGAGGCGCTCGCGCGCGTCGACGTGCTCTGCACGGATAAGACGGGAACCATTACGACCGGCGATCTGATGGTCATGGAAGTCGTTCCGGTATCCGTGACGGAAGAGGAAGCGTACAGGATCTTTGCCGAGATCGGCGGCGCCTTCGACGACGTCAACGCGACGCAGGCCGCGCTGGATTCGAAATTCGGAAAATCTTCGGAATGGACGGTGCGGGATCGGATCCCGTTCTCTTCGGCGCGCAAGTACCGCGCGGTCAGTTTCGAGGAACACGGCGACTTCGTGCTCGGCGCGCCGGAATTCCTTGTGCCGGAAAATAAGAAGTTCCTTACGGTCCTTGAAAAATACAGCGCGCAGGGATACCGCGTGCTGCTTCTGGGAAGCTCCACCGGGATCGATTCCGAAACGGAGACGATCGGCAAGGTGAAGCCGGTCTGCGTAGCGGTCATTTCCGATATCATCAAGACCGACGCGGCCGACGTTTTCAAATACTTCGCGGATAACGGCGTGTCGGTGAAGGTCATTTCCGGCGATAACCCCGTGACGGTATCCACGGTCGCGAAAAAGGCGGGCGTTTCCGGCGCGGATAAATATGTGGACGCGTCGACGCTGCCGGCGGATCCGGCGCTGCTGAAGAAGGAGATCCGCAAGTACAACATTTTCGGACGCGTGAAACCGGAGCAGAAGCAGGCGTTCGTCCGGGCCTGGCAGGAAGGCGGCAAGACGGTCGCGATGGTCGGCGACGGCGTCAACGACGTGCTCGCGATCAAGGACGCGGACTGCGGCATCGCGATGGCGGCCGGGTCGGAGGCGGCCAAGCATTCCGCGCACATCGTACTGCTCGACTCCGACTTTACGTCCATGAAGAGCATCGTGAAGGAAGGCCGCGAGATCATTTCCAATATCGAGCGCGTCAGTTCCCTGTATCTGACGAAAACGATCTATTCGGTGATC
>JAFOIS010000239.1 GCA_017420605.1 Lachnospiraceae bacterium
GCCGCCGCAGGGCTGCGCATGGAAACGCAATACTGCAAGGCTATTGACAAGGAGCGCTCATGAACAGAGATTTCAAGTACGGCTACGCCTCTTTTCTGCCGAAATACCCGCAGGATGTTCTCGAAAAATGCAGAAACATACAGCCCGAAGAAATGGAATACACCAACGAAAACGGCTATTCCGTGAAAATCGTTAAGGATCCCACGATCCTGTTCTGCATGGATCTTTTCAACCGCATCCGGGACAGCGATCTTTATGACAGAAAATTTACGTTCATATCCACGAACCACGAGCAGGTCGAGTATCCGGCGATCGCGTATATGATCAACAAATTCCGGGTCAACTGCCGCAACGTTCACGCGTTCGCCATGGACGAATGGGCCGACGAAGACGGAAACGTCGCGCCGCACACGTTCGGACCGTCGCTCGGACGGACGTTCATGGAATTTTTCTACTACAACATCGATCCGGAACTCCGGCCGCCCGTGGAACAGTGGCACACACTCAATAACGAGAACGTGGATCACTATTCCGACCTCATCGATGAGTGCGGCGACGGCGGTGCGGATATCCTCTATTCCGCGACAGGCTGGCCGGGACACGTTGCGTTCATCGATCCCGACACCGAAGAGTTCCACGCGGATTCCCTGGAAGAGTTCCTGACGCTCACAAGCCGTATCGTTACGGAAAGTCCGCTGACGATCGCGGAGAACTCGCTCTTCGGTTCTGTCGGCGGCGCGGGCGACGCATGGATCATCCCGCCGAAGGCGGCGACGATCGGTCCGCGCGACGTGCATCACGCCCGCGAGACCTTCGAACGCCACTGTATCGATTACGGCTCGAACGGCTCCTGGCAGAAAATGATCTCGCGGATCCAGCTTTACGGTCCGGTCTCGATGGAATGCCCCGCATCGATCATGCGCCTCGGAAAAGGCACCTGTTATGTCTCGGAATCCATTGCGGCGCCTTTCCGGGCGTGGGACGCGACGGACGACGGAAGAACGATCTACTGACCGGAGGACGCCTTCGGGACCATATCCGTTTACGAAAGAAATGAAGATCCGCGGCACATTCACCGCGGATCTTTTTATCTGATCTCGAGTTCCACCGGGCAGTGGTCGGAGCCGAATATCTCCGTATGGATCTTTGCGCCCGCAAGACGCTCCTTCAGCGCTGCGGATACGATGAAATAATCGATGCGCCATCCGGCGTTCTTCTCCCTTGCGCGGAAGCGGTAGGACCACCAGGAATATACGTCTTTTGTATCCGGATAGAAGAAACGCCAGGTATCGATGAAGCCTGCATTAAGAAGAGCAGTCATTTTTCCGCGCTCTTCGTCCGTAAAGCCGGCATTCTTCCGGTTGCTCTTCGGATTCTTGAGATCGATCTCTTGGTGCGCGACGTTCAGATCGCCGCAGAAAATGACCGGTTTTTCCGCTTCCAGTTTTTTCAGATACGCAAGAAAGGCGTCTTCCCAGGTCATCCGGTAGCCGAGCCTTGCAAGGCCGTCCTGCGAGTTCGGCGTATATACGGTGAGGAAGAAGAAATCCGGGAACTCGAGCGTGATGACGCGCCCTTCCCGGTCATGTTCCGGAATGCCGATCCCGTAAGAGACGGACAGCGGTTCCTCTTTCGTGAAGACCGCGGTACCGGAATAGCCCTTCTTCTCCGCGTAATTCCAGTACTGGTGATAACCCGGCAGGGACAGATCGATCTGCCCTTCCTGGAGTTTTGTTTCCTGCAGACAGAAAACATCGGCGTCAAGTTCGGCGAAGATCTCCGGGAAACCCTTCTGCATCACGGCCCGGAGCCCGTTGACGTTCCATGAAATAAAACGCATTATTTCTCCTTTCAAAGACGGTCCGCAGTGGACAACGGGGCGGCACCTGTCCCGGATCAGTCGTCAAAACGCCTCGACTTCATCTCCCGTTCCGCTTCGCGTTTGGCGTCATGCTCGGCGATCGCGTCCCGTTTGTCATAGAGCTTTTTGCCTTTGACGAGTCCGACTTCGACCTTGACAAGGCTTCCTTTCAGATAGACCTGGAGCGGTACGAGGGTCAGCCCCTTTTCGCGGATCTTCTGTCCGAGCCGGCGCACTTCCGACTTGTGCATAAGAAGCTTGCGGTCACGGACCGGGTCCCGGTTGAAGATATTTCCTTTTTCATAAGGACTGATGTTCATGCCGCAGATGACGGCTTCATCATGCGAGATCGAAACATAGCTCTCCTTGATGGAACAATGCCCCATCCGGATCGATTTGACTTCGGTCCCCGCAAGCGAAATGCCGGCTTCGATCTTCTCCAGGACGAAGTATTCGTGATATGCTTTTCTGTTTGCAGCGATGACTTTGACTGCTTCCGCCATGCGATACGCCTTCTTCCGTTAAGAAAAAACGCCCCTGTGTCAGAAGGCACAGGGGCGCATGAAAACATGAATTACGCGAACCACTTGAGATTCAGGGCAAGCGCGAGAATGAAAAACGCTGCCGCGAGGATCTTGGTCCACTTGACCATCTTGCCTTCCGCCGAACGGCCTTTATTCTGTCCCCAGTAAGTATCCGCGGCACCGGCGATGGAGCCGAGGCCCTGCTGCTTGCCTTCCTGCATAAGAACAAGAATGGAAAGAGCTACGCATACCAGGATAAAAATGATCGTCAGGATCGTGTGTAATACGTTCATAATGCACCTCCGAAATTCGCACCATGAGATATTATCACATCCGGAAGTTGAATGCAAGTATATCTTCGCCGCAATACAGCGGTTTTTATGCAGTCCGCGGCGCTTTGGCGCCGATGCCGGTTACTTTTCGATCAGCAGCGATTCGCCTGTCATTTCAGCCGGCTTCTCCATGCCCATCAGTTCGATCAGGGTCGGAACGATGTCGCAGAGTCTTCCGCCTTCGCGCAGCCCGTACTTCGGATCCGCGTTGAACAGAATGAACGGGACAGGATTGGTCGTATGGGCCGTAAGGATATCGCCCGTTTCGTGATCGACCATGCACTCGCAGTTGCCGTGGTCGGCGCAGATGAACATCTGGCCGTTGACTTCCCGGATCGCTTCACAGGCCCGTCCGACACAGACGTCGACAGCTTCGACCGCTTTTACTGCGGCTTCTTCCACGCCGGTATGGCCGACCATATCGCCGTTTGCGAAGTTGATGATAATGACGTCGAATTCCTGCGAGCGGATCGCTTCGCAGAGTTTGTCGCATACGCCGTAGGCACTCATCTCCGGCTGCAGATCATAGGTCGCCACCTTCGGCGACGGGACAAGGATACGTGTTTCTCCTTCGTTCGGAGCCTCGACGCCGCCGTTGAAGAAGAACGTGACGTGCGCGTACTTTTCTGTCTCGGCGATCCGGGCCTGTTTAAGGCCGTTTGCCGCGAGGTATTCGCCGAAGGTATTCGTAAGGAGCTGCTTTTTGAACGCGACTTCCTTGTTCAGGATCGTCGGGTCATAATCGGTAAAGCAGACATACGTCGTCTTCACGCGTTCCGGACGGTCAAAGCGGGTGAATTCATCGTCGCAGAAGCAGCGGCTGATCTCACGCGCCCGGTCGGGACGGAAGTTGAAGAAAATGATGCTGTCGCCGCTTTCGATCTTTGCGACAGGCCTGCCGTTTTCTGTTACGATGATTGGTTCGACGAATTCATCGGTCACGCCCGCGTCGTAGGAGTCCTGGAGGCCCTGCGGTCCGCTCGTGACTTCCCGGCCGACACTTTCCGTCAGCGCGCGGTATGCGCGTTCTACGCGCTCCCAGCGGTTGTCGCGGTCCATGGCGTAATAGCGCCCCATGATGGTCGCGACTTTGCCGACACCGATCTCTGCCATCTTCGCTTCGAGCTCTTCCACATAGCCTTTGCCTGCTTCCGTCGGGGTATCCCGGCCGTCCATGAAGCAGTGGACAAAGACCTTCTCAAGACCGTTCATTTTTGCGAGACGGAGCAGACCGTAGATATGTGTATTGTGGCTGTGTACGCCGCCGTCGGAGACCAGTCCGTAAAGGTGCAGCGCGCTGCCGTTTTTCTTCGCGTTGTTCACCGCGTCGAGCAGGGCTTCGTTTTCGAAGAAATCGCCGTCCTCGATCGACTTGGTGATCCGGGTGAAGTCCTGATAGACGACGCGGCCGGCGCCCATGTTGAGGTGACCGACTTCCGAGTTGCCCATCTGCCCGTCCGGAAGGCCGACCGCGAGTCCGGAAGCATAGCCCTTTACGAAAGGATATTCCGCTTCCAGTCTGTCCATGACCGGTGTTCTGCCTTCGTAGACCGCATTGTGTTCTTTATTTTCGCAGAGGCCGTATCCGTCGAGGATCATCAGCACTGTCGGTTTCTTACTCATGATATTGCCCTTTCTTCATAAGGCTTCGGATATGGGAAAGAGGCGCCGCAAAGAATGCGGCGCCATCCTTTTTCATTTTAATAGTTGACGATCTGACCGAATTCTTCCTTCAGGGAAGCGCCGCCGACAAGGCCGCCGTCGATGTCGGCCTTCGCGAAAAGCTCCGCGGCGTTCTTTCCGTTCACGGAACCGCCGTACTGAATACGGATCGTTTCCGCAGTCTCTTCATCATAAAGTTCGGCGATCAGCGCGCGGATGCCTGCGCAGATCTCTTCCGCCTGATCGGAGGTCGCTGTTTTGCCGGTGCCGATCGCCCAGATCGGTTCGTAGGCGATGACAGCCTTCATGGCCTGTTCCTTCGTGATGCCGAGGAAGCCGACCTTGACCTGCTGACGGATGAAATCCATCGTGATGCCCTGCTCTCTCTGTGTCAGAGTCTCGCCGCAGCACATGATCGGGATAAGGCCGTATTCAAATGCCTTCAGCATTTTCTTATTCACGGTCTCACTCGTCTCGGCGAAGTATTCGCGCCTCTCGGAATGGCCGAGGATGACGTATTCGACGCCAGCGTCAACCAGCATGTTCGGTGCGATCTCGCCGGTGTAGGCGCCTTTGTCTTCAAAATACATGTTCTCGGCGCCGATGTGGATGTTGCTGCCCTTTGCCGCGGCAACCGCCGGAATGATATCAATCGCCGGGACACAGAATACGACGTCAACGGTCTCGCTCGCGACGAGAGGTTTCAGCGTTTCGATGAGCGCGACAGCCTCGGTCGGTGTCTTGTTCATCTTCCAGTTGCCGGCTACGATCTTTCTTCTTGCCATAATATGTCTCCTTTATAGGACCGCATCCGCACGGGAAAATGTGCGGATGCGGCGGGTTACTGAAGTCAGCGGTCCGTGATGCAGGCTACGCCCGGAAGCTCCTTGCCCTCAAGGAATTCAAGGGAAGCGCCGCCGCCGGTCGAAACGTGCGAGATCTTGTCCTTATAGCCGAGCTTCTTGACTGCAGCAGCGGAATCGCCGCCGCCTACGACCGTGATGGCGTCGGTCTCGGACAGTGCCTTCGCGACGGCGTTCGTGCCGGCTGCGAGGATCGGGTTTTCAAAAACGCCCATCGGGCCGTTCCATACGACGGTCTTGGCGCTCTTTACGGCGTCCGCAAAGAGTTCGCGCGTCTTCTCGCCGATATCAAGGCCCATCTTGTCGGCCGGGATGGCGTCGGCGGGAACCGTCTCGACGGCGATCTCGGCATCGATCGGATCCGGGAACGCGTCGGCGACGACCGTATCGACCGGCAGATAGAGCTTCTTGCCGAGCGCGGCAGCTTTGTCGATCATTTCCTTGCAGTAGGCGATCTTCTCTTCATCCACGAGCGACGTGCCGATCTCATATCCCTGCGCCTTAAGGAACGTATAGGCCATGCCGCCGCCGATGATCAGCGTATCGCATTTTTCAAGAAGGTTGTTGATAACGTTCAGCTTGTCGGCGACCTTCGCTCCGCCGAGGATGGCGACGAACGGACGCTTCGGATCGTCGACCGCGTTGCCGAGGAAGTTCAGTTCTTTTTCCATCAGATAGCCGACAACGGCTTCTTCGACAAATTCCGTCACGCCGACGGTCGAGCAGTGTGCGCGGTGCGCGGTGCCGAACGCATCGTTCACGAAAATATCGCAGAGGGAGGCGAGTTCTTTGGAGAACTCTTCGCCGTTTTTGGTCTCTTCCTTGCGGTAGCGGGTGTTTTCGAGAAGAACGACGTCGCCGTCCTGCATCGCCGCTACGGCAGCCTTCGCGTTTTCGCCGACGACGTTCGCGTCAGCCGCGAAAACGACTTTCTTATCCAGAAGCAGGGCAAGACGCTCTGCGACCGGCGCAAGCGTGAGCTCCGGTTTCGGTTCGCCCTTCGGCTTTCCGAGGTGGCTGCAGAGAATGACCTTTGCGCCGTCCGCAATAAGTTTTTTGATGGTCGGAAGCGCCGCGACGATGCGGTTGTCATCCGTGATCTTTCCGTCCTTCAGCGGGACGTTGAAGTCGCAGCGGACGAGGACGCGTTTCCCCTTCGGGGCAATATCATCAACCGTTTTCTTATTCAGCATATCGATCTCCTATCTCCCGTGCTTTGCGGGATCATCCTTTGTTGCGGCAGCTGCCGCTTTCGTAAAAAAACGGGCCCGGCATATGACCGGACCCGTCATCAATCCGTATGTTCGCGGATCCTTAAGAAATATCTTATTTCTCGAGAAGCTTCGCGAAGTATTTGATGGTGCGGACCATGTTGGAGGTGAAGGAGTTCTCGTTATCGTACCAGGAAACGACCTGGACCTCGGTGTTCTCGCCGCAGGCAAGCGCCATGGTCTGCGTGGAATCGAACAGGGAGCCGTAGGTGCAGCCGACGATATCGGAGGAAACGATCGGATCGACGTTGTAGCCGAAGGATTCGGTCGAAGCGGCCTTCATGGCGGCGTTGATCTCATCGACCGTGACCTTGCCGGAAACGACAGCCGTAAGGATCGTGGTGGAACCGGTCGGGACCGGGACACGCTGCGCGGCGCCGATAAGCTTGCCGTCGAGTTCCGGAATGACGAGGCCGATCGCCTTGGCAGCGCCGGTGGAGTTCGGAACGATGTTGATCGCAGCGGCGCGGGCGCGGCGGAGGTCACCCTTGCGGTGCGGGCCGTCCAGGATCATCTGGTCGCCGGTATAGGCGTGGACCGTGCACATAACGCCGGAAATGATCGGAGCAAGGTCATTGAGGGCCTTGGCCATCGGAGCGAGGCAGTTGGTCGTGCAGGAAGCGGCGGAGATGATGTTGTCATCCTTCGTCAGGGTCTCATGGTTGACGTTGTAAACGATGGTCGGAAGGTCCTTGCCCGCCGGGGCGGAAATGACGACCTTCTTTGCGCCGGCGTCGATGTGCGCCTGCGATTTGGCCTTGGAGCAATAGAAACCGGTGCATTCCAGAACGACGTCTACATCCAGCTCTTTCCACGGAAGGTTCTTCGCGTCAGCTTCCTTGTAGATCTCGATCTCTTCGCCGTCGACGATGATGGAGTGATCCGTGCAGCTGACCTTGTCAGCAAGCGCGTATCTGCCCTGCGCAGAATCGTACTTCAGAAGGTGTGCGAGCATCTCCGGGCTGGTCAGATCGTTGATCGCAACGATATCAAAACCTTCCGCACGGAACATCTGACGGAACGCCAGGCGGCCGATACGTCCGAAACCGTTAATTGCAACTTTGACTTCTGCCATTCTTATTTCCTCCTTATTGTGTATGACTTTTCATACATGGTAGACTCATGGAAATCCGTGTTTATTGTACCTAAACCATGATAAAAACACAAGAAAAAGTTAACGCAATAATTACTAAAGTTTTACAGTTTCAGGGGCTCTGTTGACAAAATATGCATAAAAGCGGAATCCGCAGATACGGAGCATTTCTTCGGCCATTTCAAAGCCTGTTCCGTAACCCTCCGCGCTGTGCGCGTCGGTTCCTATGGATACGAGCTCTCCTCCGAGATCCCGGTAATGACGGAGGATATCCTGATAGAAAACGGTGATATTGCCGCCGCGGCGAAGCGAGCCGATGTTCACTTCAAGCGCTTTCCCGTTTTCTGCGAGCATGCGCAGCACAGGCGCATAGGAGTCGCTGTACAGCGCGTATCTCCGGTCTTCCTCCTGCCCGGCATATCGCAGAAGGTAATCCGGATGCGCAAGAATATCATATTCCGGCATTGCGGAAAGATTGCGGTATATATCCCCGATCCAGCGGTGTGCCGCTTCCTGCGGTGAAAGATGAGCGTAATATTTCGTCCAGTAACAGTCATGCCCAAGGATAAGGTGCTGGGACGCGATGATCTCATCGAAGCCTGCGGAACGGACGAACGCGTCGATCTCGGGCATGCGTTCAGCAAGCATGCCGGCTTCCACGCCGAGTCCGATCTTTATCTGTCCGGCATATTTTTCCCGAAGCTCCCTGCCGCGCCGGAAATACGCATCCGTATCGAGCGCTGAAAAATCATAGTCTTCTTCGCCCTCTTCCTTCGGCATGCCGATATCCTTGTGTTCCGTAAAGATCATGCAGGAGAAGCCCTGGGCGATGCCGGCGCGGACAAGCTCTTCCATCTCCGAGACGCCGTCCGTCGAGAAGGCGCTGTGCAGGTGGCTGTCTGCTCTCATATGATCGTTCCCCCGCATAGGATCCCTCCGTTCTCATAAAACACGGCAGCCTGTCCGGGCGTTGCGGCGCGCTGCGGCTCGTCAAATACGCAGCGTACGCCGTCCCCTTCGGGATAAAGCGTTCCCGGCGCGCCTCTGTGATTATACCGGATCCTGCCTGTCACGCGCCGCGGCTCCGTGAGTGTTTCGATCCCCATATAGTTCACGTCCCTAACGAACACGGTATCCGAGAACAGATCGGCGTTTTCCCCGATCACAACTTCATTCGTCTCCGGCCGGATCTGTGTGACGTAAACATGGCGCCCCAACGCGAGCCCGAGTCCTCTGCGCTGCCCGATCGTATAACGCGTGATCCCTTCGTGCGTACCGATCACGGTGCCGTCGTTCAGAACGAACGGGCCTTTGGGAACTGTTTTCCCGGTATAGCGCGCAATGAAGGACGCATGGTCGTCGTCCGGAATAAAGCAGACTTCCTGACTGTCTTTTTTCTGCGCGACCGGGAGATGTGCGCGTTCCGCAATCGCACGGATCTCCGGTTTCGGGTACATGCCGCATGGGAAATACGTTTTCGCAAGCATATCCTGCGAAAGTCCGTAGAGCGCGTAGCTCTGGTCTTTTTCCGGATGATCGGCAGTGCGGACCGTAAGGCGTCCGTTTGGCAGCACTTCGATCCGTGCGTAGTGGCCGGTCGCGATACGATCCGCTCCGATCTGCTGCGCACGGGAAAGAAAGGCCTCCCACTTGATATACCGGTTGCAGGCGATGCAGGGATTCGGCGTGCGCCCCCTTAAGTATTCGTCCGCAAAGTAATCGATGACCTTCTCCCGGAATTCTTTCCGGAAGTTCATCACATAGTGCGGGATCCCGATCACGCGGCATACGGCGGCGGCGTCTTCCGCGGCGGACAGGCCGCAGCAGCCGCCGTGTTCGGAAACGGTATCGCTGCTCTCTTCCGGAAGGAGCGCCATGGTCACGCCGATAACGCGAAAGCCCTGTTCCTTAAGGAGCAGGGCCGCTACCGACGAATCCACGCCGCCGGACATGCCGACGACGACGCATTGTCCGCGTTCCAAAGACATCAGTATTCCTCTTCCGGCGCTTTTTCGGAAATGTCGTTTACGGGGCGCTCGAGGCCTTCGATCTTGATATGATGCTTTTCCGCGTAATCCCAGAGTGCCGCATGGATCGCCTCTTCGGCAAGAAGGCTGCAGTGCACTTTGATGGGCGGAAGGCCGTCAAGTGCTTCCATGACCGCCTTGTTGGTGATCTCGAGGGCTTCCTGTACGGTCTTTCCCTTCACGAGCTCGGTCGCCATGCTGCTTGTCGCGACAGCCGCGCCGCAGCCGAAGGTCTTGAATTTTGCTTCGCGGATCACGCCGTTTTCATCGATATCGAGATACATGCGCATAATATCGCCGCACTTGGCATTGCCGACGGTGCCGACGCCGCTCGCGTCCTCGATCTCGCCGACGTTGCGGGGATGCATGAAATGGTCCATGACTTTTTCAGAGTACATCTATTTTTCTCCTTCTCAGAATATCCGTTTATATTTACAAATTTATGAGTTTATCAGGCGTTTGCGGCGGCATGTTTCTGTTTCTTAATAAAGTCCTCGTAGAGCGGCGACATCGAGCGCAGCAGCTCTACGATGCCCTTCAGCTTGTCGACGACAAAATCCGCTTCCTCCATCGTGGTCTCTTCCGAAAGAGTGAGGCGCAGCGAGCCGTGCGCGATCTCGTGCGGAAGACCGATGGCGAGAAGAACGTGCGACGGATCAAGACTGCCGGAGGTGCAGGCGCTGCCGGAGGAAGCCGCTATGCCGTTCTGATCCAGCAGGATCAGCATCGATTCTCCCTCGATAAAGCGGAAGCACACGTTGACGTTGTTGGGAAGACGCTTTTTGGGATCGCCGTTCAGGCGGCTGTACGGGATCTCCGCAAGGATCCTGTTAATGATGTGATCCCGGATGAGGATCTCCTTTTCCGTCCTTTCCGCCATGGATGCCGCGGCTCTCTCCGCTGCCGCGCCGTAGCCGATGATGCCCGGTACGTTTTCGGTGCCCGCCCTGCGTCCTCTTTCCTGGGCGCCGCCGTGGATAAAGGAGCGAAGCCGGAGACCTTTCCGGATGTACAGGAAGCCGATGCCCTTCGGGCCGTTGATCTTATGACCGCTGGAGCTCAGCATATCGATATTGTCTTCGTCC
>JAFOIS010000240.1 GCA_017420605.1 Lachnospiraceae bacterium
CACGGATATCCGTGATACCTGCCGGACGGTCGATCATGGGATTGCCTACCCCGGGATTCGTCCGGACAGAACCGTCTTTCATGATATACCGCCGGACAAAGGCGATCCCCGGCGCCTCGCCCATGCCGATGCCCATCCTTGCGGGCCTAAGATCCGCGATCGCAAGAAGCGCCGCGTCGCGAAGGCGTTTCTCAAGAAAGCGGTCATATTCCCGCTCAAGCGCCATGCCGGGATCGGTCGCGGCATCCGGCCGGTCTGTGCCCGTAAAGGAAAGTCCGGGTCTGAAGGTCTGCCCCGCCCCCGGTGCAAGGACCGGTCCGGTATGGGTGTGCGTCGCGGAAATATAGACTGCTTCCATCGGAAGCTGCGCCGCATCCGCGACGGCCTTCCGGTAGCGGTCCAGATAGAAACGGATGATCCCGCAGTGATCGACCGCAATGAGGACGGCCGTCTTCCCGCCGGCGGAAAGGGCAAGCGCGTTCGCGCTGAGCGGATCGAGCACCCCGTCCGCGATCCGTTCCACAAAGTACCCCTGGATATGGATCCCCAGCGGCGGTGTTATGTCAACTCTTGCAAAGCCTGCCTTAAGCGTATTCATTTAAAACGTCCTCCGGAAAATACGGAACCGGCAGCCGCCGTCTTCATGGTAATAGTCAAGCGAGAAGCCGTATCCCGTCTCATCCGCGATCTCGGCGTAGACCGTGCGGGTCTCTTCGATATAGTATTTTGACGGCTCCTGGTTCAGGGAACGCATGTAGCTGATGACGGGCGACCGGTCGACCGTGACGGTAAGGCCGTCTTCATCCAGAGACGTATGCAGCACCTCCGGCGCCTCTTCGGCCTCATACTCCCGGATCAGGTACTCCTCCAGCACGGAGAGCCCCTTCGTACGGATCTTAGCGATCATCGGTCCGAAATAGACCTTCGTAAAGGCGCGGAGGAACTCATCCACCCCGTTATCGCCGTACTTTTCCCCGCAGTACGCAAGGCAGCGGTCGCCGGAGAGATGGAAGTCCCGGTGCAGGTACTTGTTGTCCGACGGCCGGATATCCCAGATCTTTTTCTCCGGCGTGATGCGGAACGCCTCTTCCCAGTCAGGCTCCGTCCCTTTCTCGAAAACGATGGAGCGGCACTCGCCCTTATCCACCGCGGAATGATCGCGGACCGTATCGAGCCCGAACATGTTGAGGACAGGCTTATAGATCCAGCAGTGCTCGCAGTAATGCTCATAGGGCGTGATATGCGGGTAATCCAGAAGATGCCCCTTGGACGGGCAGCGCCGCATGTGCGCCGCGATCGTCTTCTTTTCCAGGTCGTAGATCTTGATGACGTCGGAAGATTCCTCGGAAAGCGTATGCTCCCAATAATGCACGGCGCCCCAGAACCCCGGCTCCCGCTCAAGGAAAGAACGGAGCGAATTCGGGTTCGTCGGGTTATTGCAGCCCTTTTCCGTGATCGCCGCCCAATAACGTTTCACGCCGTCATACCCGCTCCGGCAGTCGATGAACTTAAAAAACTCGTTATACAGAGGAATGAAATCAGTACAAGAAATCATGCTGTTCCTTACCTTTCTGCGAAGAATGCGCTGCCGCGCAGCGCATTCTTCGATCCGTAATGAGACGCCTTCCCGTCAGATCGTCTTCCAGCGCGGATCCGGGGCGCCGTTCTTTGCCAGGTACTTTACGGAACGGCACTCCGCATGATCCGTCCCGGAGTTGTCCCGGTCACAAAGGATCCCGCAGTCCTCCAGCGTCTTTGTATACAGGACACCGCAGTGGCCGCAGTAATCGTAATACGGCTCCATCCAGGTATAGTCCAGGAGATGCCCTTTGGACGGACAATGCCGCATATGGCTTATGATCTCCTCATGGTCCCGGTCGTAGACATATTTCACGTCGCAGGCTTCCTCGGAGAGCGAACGGGTCCAGTATTCCCACGCACCCGCCATGCCTTTCTCTTTTACAAGCGGTTCCAGGTTATAACGCAGATATTTCTCTCCGACCCAGACCCAGTACCGTTCGACGGCATCGTGACCGCCGCCCTTCTCATCGATGAATTTGAACAATTCCGAATACATCGGAATAAATTCCGTGCAGGATACCATCCCGGCTCCTTTCGTTCTTTCGCGGACTGACGGCTCAGATCCTGTCCCAGCCGGGACGCGGCGCGCCGTTCTTTGCCAGGTACATGACCGAACGGCATTCCGCGTGATCCACACCGGAGTGATCGCGCATCCCCTTGATCCCGTTGTCTTCCAGCGTTTTTTTATACAGGACGCCGCAGTGACCGCAGTAATCGTAGTACGGCGTCATCCAGGTATACTCGAGAAGGTGGCCCTTCGACGGGCAGTGCCGCATATGGCTCAGCACCTCCTCGTGATCACGGTCATAGATCCGCAGAATATCGCAGGCCTCCTCTGACAGTGATCGCGACCAGTACTCCCAGGCGCCGTCCATGCCCTTTTCCCTGACCAGCGGCTCAAGGTTGTAGCGCAGGTATTTTTCACCGACCCAGACCCAGTAACGTTCTACCGCGTCATGGCCGCCGCCTTTCTCATCAATATACTTAAACAGTTCCGAATACATCGGAATGAATTCCGTGCAGGATACCATAGCAGTCTCCTTTCCCTCACAGCCGTCAGATCGTATTCCAGCCGGGGCGCGGCCCGCCGTTCGCGATCTTATAAAGACAGCCTCTGCATTCCGCGTGGTCTACGCCGGAATGATCGTATTCTTCACGGATACCGGCATCCTCCAGCGTCTGCCGGTAAAGGACCTTGCAGTGTCCGCAGTAATCATAATAAGGTTCCATCCAGGTATATTCGAGAAGGTGGCCCTTCGACGGACAGTGCCGCATGTGGCTTTTGATCTCCTCGTGATCCCTGTCGTATACATATTTGATGTCGCAGGCCTCCTCGGAGAGGGAACGGGTCCAGTACTCCCAGGCGCCGTCCATGCCTTTTTCCTGAACGAGCGGTTCCAGGTTGTAACGCAGATACTTTTCGCCGACCCAGATCCAGTAGCGTTCGACGGCGTCATGGCCGCCGCCCTTCCCGTCAATAAACTTAAATAGTTCCGAATACATCGGAATAAATTCCGTGCAGGATACCATGCCATACTCCTTTCATACCGTGCTGCCGTTCTATCCTGTTCCCGAAGGGTCTCAGTACGAACGCTTGAAGTAACGGTATTTGCAGGCGCCGTCTTCCTCGTTGTAATACTCGAGAGAGAAGCCCAGGTTCAGCTCATCCGCGATCGCCATGCCGACTGTGCGGGTAAGTTCGATATACCACTTCGACGGCGTATAGCCGCGGGACTTCATGAAGGTCACCGCCGGGCATTTGTCGATCGTGATCGTAAGCTCGTCGTCCGTCAGCTCCGCATGGAAGACCTCCGGCATCTCTTCCTGCTCATACAGGTTTTTCTGGTGATCCAGCAGCGCCTTCAGTCCCTCCTTTTTGTATGCTTCGAAGAGCGGGACATAAAAGGCTTTGGTGAACTGATAGAGATACTCCCGCACACCGTTATCGCCGAACTTTTCGCCGACATAAAGCAGGCCGTTGTCTCCCGTGATGTGAAAGTCCTTGTGCAGATACTTGTTGTCTTCTGCCCTGATGTCCATAATGAGCGGTTCCACGATTCTTCCTCCTTTTTGAAACAGTGAACAGTTCCGGGAACTGTTCACTGCATTTTTCCGCCTTAGCGGCGATTCCCTGTTATCAACTTAATCATCTGCGGGCAGCATGTCAACCCTTGACGGAGCCTGCCGTGAGACCGCCCATCACCTGGTTATGGAACAGGATATAGAGCAGCAGGATCGGCGCGATGAAGATCACGCAGGCCGCGCAGGTCGCGCCCCAGTCGATCTTGAAGCCC
>JAFOIS010000241.1 GCA_017420605.1 Lachnospiraceae bacterium
TATTCACGCGTTCTCGCCTTATCGGCTTTGTAAAACTTATCCCACAGTTTTCCGAGTGAATCCTGCGGAATGGGATCGCCGGTGTTGAAGACGGAAGTGATGATCTCACCTTCTTTTTTCGTCAGGCGGATCTCGATCTTCTTATCATACAGCGCGAAATGAAGGGCGTTCGTCAGATAATTGGTCAGGACCTCTTCAATGCCGAATTCATCGCCGTACACAAATACGGGTTCGTCCTGTGAAAACAGGACGCTTACGCCGCACTCGTCGATCATCAGTTTCATGCCGCCGATCACGCCCCGTATGAGTGCCGTAAGATCAAAGCGGGCGAGCTCCAGCTTTTCGTTGCCGGACTCGAGACGGTTGAGCGTAAGGAGCTGGCGCACGAGGCGGTTCATCTTCGAGGACTCGTCAACGATGACGTCGCAGTAGAAATCGCGGCTGTCCGGATCGTCCGCAATATTGTCGCGCAGTCCCTCCGCATAGCCCTGGATGAGCGCGATCGGCGTTTTGAGTTCATGCGAAACATTATTGATGAACTCTTTGCGCATCTCGTCGATGCGGGTCTTTTCCTCGACGTCCTTCTCCAGCGCGAGGTTGGCGGTCTTCAGCTCGGTGATCGTGGAATCGAGCTCGTCCGACAGCGTGTTCAGCTGCTGCCCGAGCACGTCGATCTCATTCTCCCTGCCCTTCCTCACTTCATACTTCGTATCAAAATCGAGAGAAGCCATTTTCTGCGAGATGGCCGTCAGCTCTTCGATCGGCTTCGTGAAGCGGCGAAGAATAAAATACAGGAGCACGGAAGCCGCCGCAACGACGAGGCCGCCGAGAATGATATTGAACTTGTTCGAGATCCGTGCGCTCTCTTTCATACTTTCCATGGGCGTACGGATCAGGAAATAATCGCCGTTTTCGAGCTGTCCCCAAAGTTCCAGGTAATCGAGGGTATTCCAGTCCCGCGCTTTCTGGACGGTGTAGCGTTCGGCTTCTTCCACGATCTCGATCTCACCGCGGTAAATACCGGTATAATAACCGAAGAGCCTCGCGGAGAGGATCTGCGGATCGCCGTATGAAATATAAGCCGTATGCAGTTCGCTGTCCGCAATGAAAAACTGCAGGTTGTCGATCGTCGCGATACCCGCGAGCCTTGTCTCGAAAGAGCCGGAATCGTAGGCGTCCGTATTCGTGCGCAGAAATTCATAAGCGTTATGAAGGCGGCCTACTTTCGCCCGCTGATATACCCTGCCGAGCAGCAGTCCGTCGAACACCCCGATCGTAACGAGCGACAGTACGATCACGAGTACAACGATGGCGATCAGCTGGCGGCGCAGCGAATGCTTCATTCGGGATCCTCCGGATCGAACTTATAACCCATACCCCAGATCGTACGGATCAGGTTGCCCTTCTCTCCCATCTTGCTGCGGAGCTTCTTGACGTGCGTGTCGATGGTGCGTGCGTCTCCGAAATAGTCGTAGTTCCAGACCGCGTTTAGAATTTTCTCCCGCGAGAGCGCGATGCCCTGGTTTTCCAGAAAATAAGTCAGCAGCTCAAATTCCTTGAAGGACAGTTCGATCTGGCGGCCGTCGATCGTTACCGTATGCGCGGTCTTGTCGATCCGGATCCCGCCGGCTTCGATCACGTCGGACGAGCCGGATATGCCGCTTCTGCGGAGCAGCGCTTCGATGCGCGCGACAAGGATCCTCGGTGAAAACGGCTTGGAAATGTATTCGTCGACACCGAGCTCGAAACCGAGAAGCTCGTCACGTTCGTCGGCCCGCGCCGTCAGCATGACGATCGGGACCTTTGATTCCTTGCGGATCTCACGGCAGACTTCCCAGCCGTCCATTTTCGGCATCATGACGTCAAGCAGAATGAGCGCGATATCCTTTTCCGAGAAAAAGATATCGACAGCCTGTTCGCCGTCTCCGGCCTCAAGGACGGTATAGCCTTTCTTGACAAGGAAATCCCGGACGAGCTTCCGCATGCGGGCTTCGTCGTCAACAACAAGGATCTTGATATCAGCCATGTTTATTCTCCGATCGAGGCCAGGGCGTTGGCAAGGTCTTCGATGATATCATCCACATTTTCGATGCCCACGGAAAGACGGATAAGATCCGGTGAAACGCCTGCCAGAAGCAGTTCTTCATCGGACATCTGCCGGTGTGTGGAGGAAGCGGGATGCAGTACGCATGTATGGGCGTCCGCGACGTGCGTCGCGATCATGGCGACCTTCAGTTCCTTCATGAAGGCTTCCGCGCCCTTGCGTCCGCCTTTTACGCCGAAGGAAATGACGCCGCAGGTGCCGTTCGGCATGTACTTTTTTGCGCGTTCATAATACTTGTTGCCCGGCAGGCCCGGATAATTCACCCAGCTGACGTTCGGCTGCTTTTCAAGGAATTCCGCGACCTTCTGCGCGTTGGCGACATGCCGTTCCATCCTGACGGCCAGGGATTCAAGGCCGAGATTCAGGAAGAAAGCGTTCATCGGCGCCTGGATCGATCCGAGGTCACGCATGAGCTGCGCGGTTGCCTTGGTGATAAACGCGCCGCCCTGTCCGAACTTCTCCGCGTAGGTGATGCCGTGATAGGATTCGTCGGGCGTCGTAAGTCCCGGGAATTTGTCGGCATGCGCCATCCAGTCGAAGTTGCCGGAATCGACGATACAGCCGCCGACCGCCGCGTCGTGGCCGTCCATATACTTGGTCGTGGAATGGGTGACGATATCCGCGCCGAACTCGATCGGACGGCAGTTGATCGGCGTTGCGAACGTATTGTCGATGATCAGGGGCACACCGTGCGCATGGGCGGCATTCGCGAACCGTTCGATATCAAAGACCGTAAGGGCGGGATTCGCGATCGTCTCTCCGAAGACTGCTTTTGTGTTGGGCCGGAAGGCGGCTTCCAGTTCCTCATCGGTGCAGTCCGGATCGATAAAGGTGAATTCGATGCCCATACGGCGCATCGTCACGCTGAAAAGATTATAGGTACCGCCGTAGATAGCCGTCGAGGAGATCACGTGATCGCCTATTCCGGCAAGGTTGAAGACGGAAAAGAAGGAAGCCGCCTGGCCGGAGGACGTCAGCATGGCAGCGGTGCCGCCTTCCAGCGCCGCGATCTTTGCGGCGACCATGTCGTTCGTGGGATTCTGCAGACGGGTATAAAAATAGCCGGGAGCTTCCAGATCGAAGAGTTTGCCCATGTCTTCGCTCGTATCGTATTTAAAGGTCGTGCTCTGCACGATCGGGATCATGCGGGATTCCCCGTTTTTCGGTGTATAGCCTGCCTGAATGCATTTGGTTTCTAATTTCATCGCTAAACTCCTTTGCTTTGCTTATAATTCCGAGATAACGCCGGCAAGAAGCTTTGCCCTTACCGGAAGTGATGCACATTCCGCGTATTCTTTGACGGTATGCGCGCCGTCCCCTACCGCGCCCATGGAACAGACCGTCGGAATGCCGATCAGCGTCGTATAGGCGGAATCGCTGCCGCCGCCGCGAACGATCGGCCGGAACTCTCCGAGGTCATGCGCCTTCGCATAGGCTGCGATCCTGTCAAACAGCGCGTCGTTTGCCGCTGTGTGTTCCATGGCCGGCAGATCGTGTGCGATCTCCATGGACGAGACCGTGCCGGGAACATAGGATGTTTCGACGATGCCGCGTACGATCCGGATCGCCTCTTCTTTCATTTCCTCATTGAGGAAGCGGATATCGAGGGAGATACGGCAATGGGTCGGAATGATGTTGACGACGGTGCCGCCTTCAATGATGCCGCAGTTGATCGTCATGCCGCCCGGCACACTCTGTTTTTCAAGCTCAATGACTTTATAAGCGGCTTCCCGTATCGCGGAGGCGCTTTCGAAATACGCGTTGCCGGCGTGGCCGCCGATCCCTTCAATGTCAATAACGATACGGAGCACACCCTTCCGCCCGACGGTCAGGCTTCCTTCGCAGCCGGTCTCGCAGTTGAAGGCGGCGATGCAGCCCTTTGCGTTTTCCGTAAAGAGCTCGCGGCGGTTTTTCATGCCGATATGCTCTCCGCTTTCTTCGTCCGGATTGATGATAAGACGGACCGCACGGTGCGGGACGCCGGACAGACGCAGGCCTTCCATCGCCAGCAGGGCGACACAGAGCCCGCCTTTCATGTCTGCCACGCCAGGACCGTAGATCCTCCCGTTCCGTTCATGGACAGGGATCTTTCCGAACGCGCCCTTTTCGTGGACGGTGTCCATATGGCCGAGCAGCGCGACAGGCGCGCTCTCTTCCGGCACGCCGTATCCGGGAAGTGTGAAGATAAGAGCGTCTCCCCCGCCTTCCGGGAAGCGGATCCGGTCGGTCAGAAGGCCGTGTTCATTTGCAAAATAACACAGAAGGTCAGCCTGTGCGTTCAACGCTTCCACGTCATCCGAACGCGTCTCCATCATACACAGGTCGATCCAGAGTTTGTGGTACAGTTCCGTTGTGCCGTCGATCCGGTCAAAAAGCTCCATCTTGTAAGAATTTTCCTTTCTGCGGGTATTTCCGCAAAATATTACATCATAAGATTGTAACACAGATCGTGCCGTATGTGATATAGTAAATCTCGTAATCGCCGCGCGGCACGGAAGTGCCCGGCCCAGTATGATGCGGAATATCCGGAGGGAAATATGCTTGAGAATGCCGTACTGATCCTGAAACAGATCCTGACGATGTTTATACTTGCCGGCGTCGGCTATGCGCTCTTCCGGACAAAGAAGATCTCGAAGGAAGGAAGCCGCGCGATCGCGAACATCCTTATTTTTGTTTCGCTTCCCTGCGTTATCGTAAACGGCTTCCTTGTGGAAAGAACGCCGGAACGCGTGAAGGGCCTTCTGATCTCCGCGCTGCTGGCTCTTATCTGCCTTCTTGCATCGGCCTTCATATCCCGTTTCGTATTTAAGAAGGACTCGATCGCGGTCTTTGCTTCTACGTTTTCCAATCCCGGTTTCTTCGGCGTGCCGATCATCGTCGCGGCTCTCGGGTCGGGCGCGGTCTTTTATATTGCCGCGTTTATCGCGTTCATCAATCTCGGACAGTGGACCTACGGCGTCGCGATCATGACAGGAAAAAAAGGATCTCTTTCTCCGAAAAAGATCCTTCTTGCCCCGTTCTTTATCGCGACTGTGATCGGTCTTCTCCTCTTCTTTACGAAGCTGCCCGTTCCGGGCGTGATCCGCACCGGCATTACGACACTGGCCGGTATCAACACCGCGCTCGCCATGTTCTCGGTCGGGATCTATCTTGCGCAGACGGACATCCTGCCGATGTTCCGTAATCCGATACTGTATAAAATATCCCTCGTCAGGCTTCTCATCATTCCGGCCGTGACGATCCTCATCCTCTGGTTCGTGCCGAAATCCTATATGGATATGAAGCTTTCGCTCTTTCTCGCGTGCGCGGCGCCGGTCGGCTCCAACGTCGCCGTCTATGCGCAGCTTCATAACGCGGATTACCGTTATGCCGTGGAAACGATCATTGTGTCCACACTTCTGTCCGTGATCTCCCTGCCGCTGCTGACACTGATCGCGCAGTTCCTCTGGAACCTGTTCTGATACGTCTCTTAAGGAAATGCAAAGCCCCGCCCATGGAAGGCGGGGCTTTTTATATGCGGGCCGTTACGGTTTTATATGCGGGCCGTTACGGCGTCCAGGTCTTGTAGACGGTACCGTCAAGTTTCTTCCAGAAAAAGGTCCCGTCGCAAAGGATCATATATGCGTTCGGCGATCCGTCTTTCGGGAGCGAGACCGAACCAGGGTTCAGATAAAGGATGCCGTGCGCATCCTCGAGAGCCGGCACATGCGTATGCCCGTGAAGAAGGATGTCTCCTTCCTTAAGAGGCGGAAGATTTCCCGTATTGAAATGATGTCCGTGCGTGATGAAGATGAGGCGCTCTTCCAGCGGAAGGAGTGCGTAGTCCGCCATGACCGGAAACGGCAGCATGAGCTGGTCCACTTCGGCTTCACAGTTGCCGCGAACCGCGAGGATCTGTCCGCCGATCTCGCTGAGCATGGCCGCGACTTCTTTCGGCGCATAGTCTTTCGGAAGGTCGTTGCGCGGCCCGTGATAGAGAAGGTCTCCGAGCAGGATCATGCGGTCCGCACCTTCCCTCTCCCATGCTTCCATCAGCTTCCGGCAGAAGAAGGCGGAGCCGTGGATATCTGAGGCGATCAGGAATTTCAATGCGGTATCTCCTTCCCGTTACGGATTGCCGTTCTGTTCGAACGGGTTGTCAATGAGAGGCGCGGACTGCGGAGATGTCTGCTGTATCGACGGCTGCTGCCCCTGCTGAGGATACATGTTCTGCGGCGGCCGGCTGCTGCCGTACCGGGAGTCTTTTCTGCGGGTCGCCACAACAATAAGAAGGATCAGCACGGCGGTGAGGATGATAACAGCTCCCGCGATGACGAAAACAATCAGAAAACTTAATGACATGGCATGTCCTTTCTGCATGAAGTGTATGAGTTCTGCTCGGCAGTATCCGTCAGGCGTTCATCAGTATCCTCTTGTCACCAGTTCGAAGGAGCCGTCTTCCGTGAACCCGTACCACCACTGATAGCCGGTGTATTCCGTGTCCGGATCGAGGGTGGTGGCGGTTTCCGCGGGAGTGCGGAAATCAAGCAGGAATTCCGCGGCTCTTGTAAAGTCTTCCCTTTCCGCCACGTAATTCAGATAGGCAACGTTCTCTTCCGTACTGGATTCGTCACCGGCGTAATAAATGCAGCGCAGTTCGCAGCCTTCCCATTCCGCAAATTTGCACTTGATCTGGATCACCGTTTCATAGAGTTCCTGCTCCGTGAAAAGTTCAGAATAGCCGTAATCGATAAGCACGCTGCCGTAAGGTTCGCCGCGGAGATATTCTTCCAGGGTAAGTCCGGCATCCATGATCTCCCGGGCCGTGTCGGGACTGTCGATATAACGGATATGCCAGGGCTCGTAGCCGTAGCCGGTGATGTGCTCGCGCTCTTCCGGATAGCGGAGGATGAAGCCGTATCCGGCAAGTTTTTCATGGATCGTTTTCCAGATCGACGGATACTGCACCATGTCTTCGTTATAGTAGACGTCGGTGAAGGTGCCGTCGGCATTCGGCAGTTTGAAATACAGATCGAGCGCGAGACCTGTATGATGCTCGGAATAGCCCGGTCTTGCGACGGTCTTTGCGGCGTATTCGGCGCCGTAACGCTGCGTGAAATCGTCCATGATCGCCTGCTGCGTCTCCACGCTCCTGCGGGCGGAATCGAGCTCGATATAAATACCGTCGTTCTCTTCGAGATCGGTCCGGAGCTTCTCATATGCTTCGAAGGCCTTCTCTTCGACTTCGACTTCGTCTCCGACCGAGTTGGTGATCGTTACGGTCCTGAGCGCATCCTCCCAGCCGTCCGGAAGGGGGTTGCATTTGTTTACAAGCGCCATATAGTCGATCGCGGCTTCGCCTTCTTCAAATACGGCGACATATTCCGCGCTTTCGGTAAGCTCGACCGTGATGGTAGCTTCTTTGGAAAGGTCCTCTCCGTCCTTCGTCCATTTCACGAAGTGCGCGCCTTCGGAAGGCCATGCCGTGAAGGTATAGACCGCGGGTTCCGCAAGGTTGATCTGCGCGCTCTGGTAAGGATACTCCGCATCGATCTCCGGCGCAGCTTCTCCTTCGGCGTATTCGATGTTGCCCATGCCTTCCGTATTGATATGGACGATGATCGTCAGATCCATGGGCATGAAGCGGTACGTCTCGCCGCCTTCGACGACAAGGACGACGCCTTCGTCCCCTTCGTCATAGACGGTGACGGTGACGGCTTCTTTATCGCCGCCGGAGGGAAGCTCGCCGTGCAGGGTATTTCCCAGTTCATCCAGCATGCCGCCGTAGGAGTCGCCTATGTAGTCTTCGCCGTTCATAAAGCTGACATACCATCCTTTTTCGTCGTCGATCTCCATATACGTTACAGAGAGCATATTGCCGTCGTCATCCGA
>JAFOIS010000242.1 GCA_017420605.1 Lachnospiraceae bacterium
CCGTGATGGCCTCTTCGATCTTATTCTCATCGATATTCATCGTGTCCGGCCGGATGTCCGTGAAGACCAGGTCCGCGCCGCGCAGCGCGAACGCGTCGGCGGTCGAGCAGAAAGTGTAGGACGGCAGGATGACTTCGTCGCCGGGACCGATGTCGCAAAGGAGCGCGGCCATTTCCAGTGCGGATGTTCCGGAGGTCGTAAGATAGGTCGCCGGCACGCCGAGCCTTTCACACAGGAAAGCCGAACAGAGCGCCGTGAACTTGCCGTCGCCGCAGATCTTTCCGCGCGCGCAGGCTTCTTTCATATAGTCAAAAGCGGTATCCACACAGGGCGGTACGTTGAAGTCGATCATGAGATCCTCCGGAAAAGGAAATGAAATACGGTTTCATTGTACGCTTTCCCCGTATCAAAAGGCAAGAGGCGCTTTACGGAGCGCCGGGTTTTCACTATAATAAAAATGCGGTGTTATGCGCAAAATAAGATACAGCGGCCCGGAAGAGAACTTTCCGGCACTGCGTCCCAAAGGAGAGTCTATTATGCTTTTATCAGTCGTGATCCCGTGCTATAACTCGGAGAAAAGCATCGCGAAAGTGGTCGAAATGACCATGGACGTCATGAAGACGAGCCTGCCGGCCTATCAGGTCGAGTTCGTCCTCGTCAACGACTATTCCAAAGACGGGACCTTTGCGGAGATCCGGAAGCTGGCGGCGCGTTATCCGAACGTGCACGGCATAGATCTTCTGCGGAATTTCGGACAGCACAACGCGCTCATGTGCGCGTTCCATTACGCAAAGGGCGATCTCATCCTCGGTATGGATGACGACATGCAGACGCATCCGTCGCAGATCCCGGCGATCCTCCGCAAGATGGAGGAAGGCTTCGACGTCGTGTACGGCGTCTACCCGAAGAGCACCAATTCCGCCGGGAAACAGCTCACGAGCTGGTTCAACAAGGTCACGTCGCGCATCCTTCTGGGCCGGCCGAAGGATATCCGTTCCAGCAATTTCTGGGTCATCACGAAAAAGGTCCGGGACGAGGTGATCACCTTCCCGAATTACAATCCGTATGTCGACGCGCTGTTCTGCCGCGTCACGACGAAGATCGGAAACGTCGAGATCGAGCACCACGTCCGGGAATACGGCCGTTCCGGCTATACGATCTGGAAGCTCATGAAGCTGTGGCTCGCGTACTTCAATTATTCCGTGATCCCGCTGCGCATCGCGTCCGTGCTCGGGATCGTCACCGCGTGCATCGGTTTTATCGCCGGCATCGTGACGGTGATCAGCAAGCTTATCCGGCCGTCGCTTACGGTCGGCTGGGCGTCGATCGTGAGCATTCTCCTCTTCTTCTTCGGACTTACGCTCCTCGTTCTCGGCGTGATCGGGGAATATATCGGAGACATCGTCATGGCGATCAACCGGTCGCCGCAGTATATCGTTCGGGAGACGGTCAACCTATGAAGACGGTCATGATCCTCGGTGCGGGGATCTATCAGGTCCCGCTGATCCGGAAGGCGAAGGAAATGGGTTTCCGGACCGTTGTGGTGAGCATCGACGGAAATTATCCCGGATTCGCGCTGGCGGACAGCGTCCGTAAGATCAATACGACGGACAAAGAAGCGGTCCTTGCGGCCGCCCGGGAAGATAAGATCTTAGGCATCGCGACCTGCGGGACGGACGTCGCCGTCGCTTCGATCGGGTATGTCGCGGAAAAACTGCATCTTCCGGGCATTCCGCTTTCCGCCGCGAAGATCCTTACCGATAAGGCGGAAATGAAAAAGGCGTTCGAAGGCTGCGTCCCGACGCCGCGCCACGTCACCGTGCGGACGCTTGCGGAAGCATGCGCGGCCGCGGAGGAGATCGGGTATCCGGTCATGATCAAGGCGTGCGATTCCTCGGGCAGCCGCGGCGTAACGCGCGTTACGGGACCGGACGAGGCGGAAGCGGCCTATGCGGCCTCGCGGGCGGTGACGCGGACGGACCATGTGATCGTGGAAAAGGCCGTGTCGGGAACGGAGATCGGCCTCGACGCGTTTATCGAGAACGGGAAGGCGCAGCTCATCCTTCCGCATACGAAATTCGTCTGCCGCGCGGGCGCCGTCACGATCCCGGCAGGCCATGCGTTTCCCTATACGGCATCGGAAACGGTGCTCCGGAAACTTCGGGACGCCGTGGACGGGATCGTACGTTCGACGGGTGCCGATCACTGCGCGCTGAACTGCGATATCATGGTCGACGGGGAGGAAGTGAACGTCCTCGAGGCCGGCGGACGCTGCGGCGCGACCTGTATCCCGGAACTCATCGAGCGCCACACGGGGATCGATTTTTACGCGCAGATCCTGCGCAGCGCGACGGGGGAAGCGTGTGACTTTACGGTCCGGCGTCATGCGCCGGCAATGGCGAAGCTCCTCTTTGCGGAAAAGAGCGGCGTCGTCAGGACGATCGAACGGGAGAAGATCCGGGCGGTCGCGGCAGCGTCCGGCGCGGAGATCGGGCTCGACGTTACGGAAGGGGACAGTGTGCGTTCACCCCGCAATGGCACCGACCGGATCGGACAGGTCATCATGGATACCGCTTCGGAGATGGAACTTGACGCCGTGCTTTCCGCTGTGCG
>JAFOIS010000243.1 GCA_017420605.1 Lachnospiraceae bacterium
ATGCACGGATACGAGATCGCCGACCTTCGCCGCCGCCGTCGCGCCTGCGTCCGTCGCGCTCTTCACCGCGCCGACGTCGCCGCGGACCATGACCGTGACGAGTCCGCCGCCGACATGGACCTTGCCGATCAGATGTACGTTTGCCGCCTTGACCATCGCGTCCGCCGCTTCAATGCTCGCCACGAGGCCTTTTGTCTCGATCATGCCGAGTGCCTGCAATGTTTTTGCCATTTTTCAATTCCTCCGTATCTAGATTTGATGAATATGCTTTGTATCTCTAAGACCGTTTCCGGTTCTTATCCGAGTCTTGCAAGGACCGCCTTCGCGATCTCGCTGATCTCCTCCTCGGAGATGTCGATCATGCCGTCCTGCGGGGAAGCCTTCGGAGCCGCCGCCGCGGTGCGCTTTTTCCGGTAGTCCTCTTTCAGTTCCTCCCTGCGCTCCACGTCCTTTGCGGCCTTCAGGTAGGCCGCGCGGACCGCCTCGGGCTTGTCCTTCATGGACGGGATGCAGCTGCCGTCGTCCACGTAGGTACGGTTCACGTGCATCGAGGACTTCACAGCGTTTCCGCCGGACGCCTCCGCCCGCACCTGCTCAAGTTCCTTGACCCCGTACGCCACGCGGCGGATGTTGATGAGGTCCATCGGCCCTACGTTGTTGCTCGTCGCGGACTTGCCGACCGCGCCGCATCCGAGCGTCATGGCCGGCGGCAGGCTGGTCGTGACGCCGACGCCGCCCAGCGCGCCGGGCGTATTGACGAGAAGCCGGTTGACGGGCTTTTTCAGCGCGAATTCCCGGACGATCTGCGGATCGGTCGTATGGATCGTCATCGTATGGCCGACGCCCTCGTTCTCCAGGATCCGGATGCACCGCTCGCAGGCGGATTCCCAGTCGTTCTCAACGAACAGGCCGAGCACCGGGCACAGTTTTTCCCTGGAGTACGGGTTCTTCTTGGAGACTTCCGTCTGGAGCTCCGAGATCAGCACGCGGGTCCCCTTCGGCACCGTGATGCCCGCCATATTGGCGATGTATTCCGCCGTCCTGCCGACGATCGCCGGGTTCATGGTCCCGTTCGCGCGGAGCAGGAACTTCGATACCTTTTCGGATTCCGTATGGTTCATGCAGTAGCCGCCCTGCGCCTGCGCCTCCGCGAGCACCTTGTCGAGGATGCTCTTTTCCGTCACGATCGACTGCTCCGAAGCGCAGATCGTGCCGTTGTCGAATGTCTTGGAATCGAAGATGCGCTTGATGGCCATGCGGATGTCCGCGCTCTTTTCGATGTAGCTCGGACCGTTTCCGGGACCGACGCCGAGCGCCGGGTTGCCGGAGCTGTAAGCCGCGCGGACCATGCCCTCGCCGCCGGTCGCCACGATGATGGCGATATCCTTATGCTTCATGAGCGCGCCGGACGCCTCGATGCTGGGCTCCGTGATCGAGCCGATCAGGCCTTCGGGCGCGCCTGCAGCGTACGCGGCCTTCTGCACGATCTTCACGGTCTCGAGGATGCACTTCTTCGCCGAGGGATGCGGGCTGAACACGATGCCGTTTCCCGCTTTCAGGGAGATCAGCGCCTTGTACATGACGGTGGAGGTCGGATTGGTCGAGGGACTGATCGCCGCGACGACGCCCATCGGGACGCCGATCTCCATGATGCCTTTCTCCTTGTCTTCGCAAAGGAATCCGACGGTCTTCATGTCCTTGATGTACTCGTAGGTCATCGTGGAGCCCAGGATGTTCTTGAGGCGCTTGTCCTCGCCGTTTCCGAATCCCGTCTCCTCGCTCGCCATCTGGCCGAGCCGCGCCGCTTCCAGCGCGCACGCCTCCGCGACCGCCCTGCAGACGCTGTCGATCTTCTCCTGGGAGAACGTCCCGTAGATCTTCTGCGCCTCTTTCGCCGCCTTCACGAGATTCCTGACCTCCTGCACGGACGCCAGGTCTTTGTCCAGTACGATCTCGCTCATCTGCCGTTTCCTCCTATCTCATGCTGTCGGGGTCGTCCGCCGCATCGATGACCGCGGTCCGGAACGCTTCGCAGGCCGCCTTGCAGTCTGCCTGCTCCCCTGTCATCAGTCCGCCCGCGAAGTTCGTTTCGCTCGGCGGCCCGTAAAATTGCACCAGTTTCACATCCGCCGCCTTCAGCGCGGCGTCCAGTCCGAGCATGGCCTCCATCGGCGGCGCGATCACGTACGCGAGCGGCGCGCCAGCCGGAAGCCCGCACTGTTCGGACAGGTAGGTCCCGCTCCTTGAGATGCAGTGCGCGAAAAACACGATCGAGTCCTCGTCGTTCGCGCTCTCAAAGCAGCACTCCTCGTTCAGGTAGGCGGCCGTCGCCTCCATGCCCGCCCGCACGTCCGCGGGGGTCGCGGCAGCGAGGATCCCGATCCATTCGCCGGCCAGCGCGGTCGAGGCGTTGGACGAGCCCGCGTACATGCTTCTCGAATACACCACCCGGACCGGCGTCGTCTTGGTCGCCGCGTCGATCGCCGCGTAGCAGGCGTCGTCGCAGTCGGACGTCAGGATGCCGACACTCTTCTCCTCCGGCCTCAGGTTAAGGCGCTCCTTCAGGTCGTCCGAGACCTGGGGGATCATCCTCGCGCCAAGCAGATTCACTTTGATCTTGTCGCCCTTCATATCCTACCTCTTCAGGTTCACGCCGGAGGCCTTCGCCTCGAGGATCTGTTCGATGATGTCCGCAATGTACGCGCCCGCCTCCGCTGCCGCCGTGCCGCCCTTGTGGATGTTGGATACCACCGTGCGGATGGACTCGGGCACGCCGGGCTTTGCCCGGTAGGCAATGTAGGCGGACATGGATTCCGCCGTCATGAGGCCGGGACGCTCGCCGATCAGGACGCAGACGACTTCCGCGTCCAGCAGTTCGCAGATCTCGTCCTCCACGCCGACGCGGGCGTATTTCACGTAGAACGGGGTGCCCGTTTCGATCCCCTTCGCCTTCAGCGCGTCCTCCATGACGGGGAGGATCGTTTCAAGGTTCGCGCGGATCGCGACGGAGGAAAGCCCGCCGCCCGCGAAGATCTGGACCTGCGGGGACATTTTGCAGATCTTCTTCAGCGTTGCCTTCGACTCCTCGGTCAGCTTTCTGCCGAGATCCGGCCTTGTCAGATACTCGTTCTTGTCCCTGCACTGGGTCACGACGGATGTAAGCCCCAGCCCTTTCAGGAATTCGGGATCCACATCCTTCTGGACGGAGTCGCGCGCAGCGGCGTGGTCCGCGCGGAATTTCAGCATCTCGTCCGTCGTCAGGCGCGGGCCGCAGCGGCCGATGCCGACGCGGGCTGCCGTGGAACTCTTCAGGATCTCCAGCGACTCCTCCCTCGCGGCGCGGATCTGATCCGAGGCCTGCTTGCACGGGAGCGCCTTTTCCAGCGCGGGTTCCGCTCGGAACCTGGGCTCCGGGGCGATCTCCGTATTCCGTTTTTCTTCCGTTTTCATCCGGATGATCTCGTCCGCGATGATCCGGAGCAGTTCTTCTCTCGTCATCCGCATGCGCGTCACCTCATGAAGACGGTCGGATCGCCCGCTTTGTCCGTCAGCTTTCCGTCCTTGTAGATCCCGTACGATTCGAGCCACTGCTCGAATTCCCGGATCGGATGCAGATGCCCGATCTCCCGGATCGTGTTCGCGTCATGATACGCGTTCGTCTGGTAGTTGAGCATGATGTCGTCTCCCGCCGGGACGCCGATGATATAGTTCACGCCGGCGTACGACAGAAGCAGCGAGAGATTCTCGATGTCGTTCTGATCCGCCTGCATGTGGTTGGTATAGCAGCAGTCGCAGCCCATGGGAACGCCCATGAGCTTTGCCATGAAATGATCCTCAAGACCCGCCCGTATGACCTGTCTCGAGTCGTACAGGTACTCGGGTCCGATGAAACCGACGACGGTGTTGACCATGAACGGCTCGAACGGGCGCGCGAACGCGTAGCATCTCGCCTCCATCGTCACCTGGTCCGCGCCGTAATGCGCGTCGGAGGAAAGCTCCGAGCCCTGGCCGGTCTCAAAGTACATGACGTTCTTCCCCTTCGCTGTGCCCTTCTCCTTTAACAGCGCCCGCGCCTCGCGGACCGTGTCCGAGGTGAATCCGAAGGCCGTGTTGCCCTTTTCGGATCCCGCGATGGACTGGAAGATCATGTCGCAGGGCGCACCCTGCTTTACCGCCTCGATCTGCGTCGTGATGTGCCCGAGGCAGCAGATCTGCGTCGGGACCCCGAGCCGCATCTTGATCTCGTTCAGGCGCTTCAGCACTTCGGCGAGCGAAAAGACCGTGTCGTTGACCGGGTTGAGACCCAAAAGCGCGTCGCCGCATCCGTAGGAAAGGCCTTCGTACACGGAGGCGGTGATCCCCTCGATGTCGTCCGTCGGATGGTTGGGCTGAAGACGCGTGGAAAGGCACCCTCTCCGGCCGATGGTCGTGTTGCAGGTCGCCTCGACCCGCACCTTGTTGGCAGCGTACACAAGGTCCATGTTGCTCATGAGCTTGCACACGCCCGCGGTCATCTCCGCCGTCAGGCCCTTCGAGGCGCGCCGGATCTTTTCCTCCGTCGCGTCGTAGGAAAGGAGCCATTCCCGGAATTCCCCGACCGTCATGCCCCTGATCCCGTTATACACTGCGGGATCCAGATAGTCCTGATCCAGGCGCGTGACCTCGTCCTGCTCATACGGCACGGCGGGGTTCTCCCTGAGATCGGACATGAGAAGCTCGGACAGCACCCTTTTCGCGGCGATGCGTTCGAGATCGCTCCCTGCCGCCACGCCCGCGAGCACGTCGCCGGACTTCAGCTCGTTGGCTTTCGCCATGACTTCCTTGACCGATTTGAATGTGAAATTCTGTCCCTTTACGGATGTGGATAACCGCATTCTCTTCACCTCAGTGTCCGAACAGCAGCGTCTTGATTACCACGGGGACCACGAGTCCCCCGACGATGGGCCGTCCGATGTCGATATGATCCGCGGACTGCACCGGGATCCCGTCTATGGAAACAAGCCTCCGGTCCGAAACCTGCAGAAAGCACATTCCGAACACCTTGGCCATATCGTTCTCAAAAACCAGCACGAGCGGTCTTCCTGGCGCGAGGCAGGCTTCCGCGGACGCCGCCATGGCGGCAGCGAGCCTTTTCACCTCCGGATAGCTCGGATCCGGTTTCCCGCGGAGCGCGACCGCGACGTCCTGTCCGTTCAGTTCCATGTACCGGAACAGGTTCTCGGCAAAATCCGCGCCGTCGCCTGCAAACAGCTTTTCCTGCTCCGCCTCCGTGACCCGGTAGACGGTCAGGTTCTTCATGGGCAGAAGGTCCGCCTCCGCGCGGATCGTGCTGCCGGATACCGTCGTGGTATAGCTGCCGGCGCCGATCACGGTGGCGGAGATCGTATTGTCCGCCTCGATCCGCCGGACGCTGTTCAGATACGGGTCCTCCCGGATCGCGCGCCCGAGCAGGATCCCGATGTCTCCGAACCGGTAGGAATCGCCCGAATCGTATTTTCCGCGGACCGCGTCCGCCACGCCGCCCGAATAGCAGAGCACGTCCGGCGCCGCCGCGATGTCAAAGCCGGAACTGTCCGGCGTCAGAAGTTTCTTGTAGAGGGAGCTCCGTTCCTTCAGGCCCGTCATCTCCGCGAGCAGGGACGCCTGGCGCCTCGCGATCGCCATAAGGACCGCCTCGTCGCGCATCCCTTCCGCAAGGTCCGCACCGATATCCTCCGCGACCAGCTTCGCAGCCTTGGAGTATCCGGTCACCGTTCCGTCCGGAGCGGTGCGGATCAGCCTGCCGCCCACGTCGATGCATCCGGTATCCATGGTCCTTCCGCGGTTGAACAGGACCGCGTTGGTCGTGCCGCCCCCGATGTCCAGGTTGACGACCCTGAGATGATGATCCTTGGAGTAAGCGTACGCCCCGCTTCCCTTTCCGGCGATCACGGATTCCATGTCCGGACCCGCCGCAGATACAACGAACTCGCCCGCCATGCCGGAGAGCGTCCGCACGATGTTCTCCGCGTTTTCCTTCCTCGCGGACTCGCCCGTGATGATCACGGCGCCGGAGGAAACGTCGTCGGGAGATATGCCTGCGTCGCGGTAGACGGAAAGGACGATCCCCTTCACCTTCTCCGCGTCGATGTGCTCGCGGTCCAAGAGCGGCGTGAAAAACGGCTCGGAGCGGTACAGGATCTCCTTTCCCGTAATGGAGACCTTCGGAACGTTGTAGATGCCGGCCGTGTTCTCCATGAACAGTCTGGAGAAAACGACCTGAGTCGTCGTCGTTCCGACATCGATGCCTACGCTGATGATGCTCTCCATCTTCACTCCCGCTTCGAAAAAGAAAAAGGCCAAAAGGACGACTTCAATAAACGGTCCTTCCGGCCATACTGCCTTTTTATGAGAAAAACCGCACCCTGTTGTACGGATCACACTTTGTCTTTTATCAGCATAACGGAAAACAGGCAATCCGTCAAGTCATACCGTGCAAAAGCTCCGGAGATCCGGACGGAAGCCGTGCCTGCCTGAGCGGATGCAAATACAAAATTAGCCCTCTTCCAAGAGCCGGACAAACCTTTTTCCGGTATGTTCTTTCAGTCGATGCCGACCATGACGGAAGTAGCCTTTACGACCGCAAGGGCTTCGACGCCTTCAGCCAGGCCGAGTTCTTCGACCGTCGCGTTGGAGATCGTGGCGCTCATCGTGTTTCCGCCGAGAACGGACAGCTTCACAATGGAATTCACCGCGCCTTTTTCCACGGAAACGACTTTGCCCGGGAACTGATTGCGGGCGCTGAGGGTCAGATGCTTGCCGAGTCCGACCATGACTTCCGTAGCCTTGATGACGGCGTACGCGCGTTTTCCGGGCTCAAGTCCGAGTTCCCTGATCGCCGCCATGCAGGAATAGGCAAACGTGGCCGCGACGATCGACAGAATGATCAGAAGCCTGGATTTTTTAATCGGGAATTTGAAATGCGCCGTTTCAAAGGAGGTCGTCTCAAAGCCGACAAACGCCCACGGCGAAAGGATCACAAGACTGAATGCCGCGTAACCTCTCCCGGTTCCGCTGTAGCCGAAATCGGTCAGAGCGCCGGAGGAGAAAGCATGCGGAAGGCACACGATGCCCGTGATGAGGTCGCCCAGGAAAAGCAGGACGGAAAGCACCGTCTGAAGCCGCTAAAGCAGGGGCTTGGCCACGATGAAAAGAACGCCTACAAGCGCGGGGATCAGGACGGATATCAGGGTCTCGG
>JAFOIS010000244.1 GCA_017420605.1 Lachnospiraceae bacterium
TAGGAATCGCCCGCCTGGAGCTTCGTGTACATCATTTCGTTGGAGTCGAAGTTCTCCATGATGACCTTTACACCGAACTCATTTTCAAAGTTGCCGATCACGTCTTCGCCGATGTATTCGCCGGGCATGTAGACCTTCAGGACGGAGGAGCCGTATTTTGCGACTGCTTCCTGCTGCGCCCTGCGGCCCGCGCTGCGTCCGAGGATGGCGCCGAGCGCGATGACGACGACAAGGACGCCCGCAAGGACAGCAAGAAGCCGCCTGTTCACGGGTTTTGCCGCTTCGCCGTCCTTTACACGTTTTTCACGGATGATCGGCACGATATTGACGATGCCGAGCGCCAGCGTGATGAGCAGGATGACGAGCGTCGACAGCGCGTTGATCGACGGATTGACGCGCTTGGACATCGTATACACGAGGATCGAGATGTTGCTGACACCGTTGCCGGTCACGAAATAGGAAATGACGAAATCGTCAAAGCTCATCGTGAAGGCGATGAGGGCGCCGGAAATGATGCCCGGACGGATCTGCGGGACGATGACGCGCCGGAGCGCCACATAGGGCGTCGCGCCGAGATCCATGGCCGCGTCGATGAGGTTCGGGTCGAGCGAGCGGAGCTTTGGCATGACGGACAGCATCACGTACGGGATACAGAACATGATGTGCGCGAGCAGCATCGTAAGGAACCCCTTGCGGATCGTCAGCACGCTGAAGAACATGAGCAGGCTGATGGCGGTGACGATGTCGGGGTTCATGACCGGCAGATCGTTGACCCGCTCGACGAAGGCGGTAAGGATACGGCTCGACTTGGAAAGGCCGATGGCCGTAATCGTGCCGGCGACCGTCGAGACGACCGTCGCGATCACCGCGCAGGCGATCGTGTAGAAAATGGCTTCCAGCATCGTCGCGTCGGAGAACAGGCGCTCATACCAGCGGAGCGAGAAGCCGCCGAACTGCGTGAGCGACCGGGAGTCGTTGAACGAGAAGACGATGATGTAAAGGATCGGCAGATAGAAGAAAAGGAGCGTGAGCGCAAGAATGATCTTCGGGCCGACGGAACGTTTTGTCTTCATTTCGTCACTCCTTTCCCGCGTTCTGCGCGGAGAGATCCGCTTTGCGCGTCAGGTACATGGAGATCATGATGATGATCGCCATGATCATGGAAATGGCGCTGCCGAAGTTCCAGTCGCCGGAAGTCAGGAACTGTGATTCGATGACGTTGCCGACGAGCACGTACTGGCCGCCGCCGAGCAGCTTCGGGATAAAGAAGCTGGACACCGCGGGCAGGAAGACGAGCGTGATCCCGGAAATGACGCCCGGGACGGAGAGCGGGAGAGTCACCTTAAGGAACGCCCGTACGGGATTCGCGCCGAGGTCGTTCGCCGCGTCGAGAAGGTTGTGATCCATCTTGGCGAGCGACGTGTGGATCTGGAGGATCATAAAGGGGATGAAGTTGTAGACCATGCCCAGAATGACCGCGAAGCTCGTGTGGATCATCGGCGCCGGGCCGATGCCGAAGACGCCGAGCAGGCGGTTCAGCACGCCGTTGTCCTGCAGGATGCCCATCCACGCGTAGGTGCGGACCAGCATGTTGACCCAGGTCGGCATCGTGATGAGGAGGACCATGAGCGTATTATTGCGCTCCGGAAGCTGCGCGATCACATAGGCGATGGGATACCCCAGGAGGATGCAGATCACCGTCGTCACGAGGGCGATGTAAAGGGAGCGGCCGAGCACCGAAAGAAAGACGGGGTCGGTCACGAAGCGCTTGAAGTTGTCGAGCGTAAACCGGAAGGTCAGGACGTCGTTGCCGGAAGAGGAGAAGGCATAGAGCACGATGAGCAGCATCGGCACGACGATGATGGCCGTGATCCAGAGTACATACGGATAGGTCATGGACCGGAACTGTTTCACCACTGGCCTCCTTTTTTCATCACATGGATATCCTCCGGACGGAACGTAAGGCCGACCTCGGCGCCTTCCTCGAAGGCGTGGGTCGTGGATACTTTATATTCGTAGCCTTCGGTGGCGAAGGTCACGTCGTAGACGCCGGGCTCGATCGTCTCGGGATCGAAATCGTATTTGACTTCGGTGATCTCGACCTGCTCGCCGTCTTCAAGACTCCAGGCGGAGGCGCTGGCCCACATCTTGAGATCGGTGTCGAGCGCGATGCTCTCCTGGATATCCTCGACCTTCTTGAAGAAGTTCATGGCGTAGATCTCTTCCTGCCAGACCTTGCTCTCGACGCGGTTCTGCGCGACGACGACGGCCTTGACCGTGATCGAGGTGCCTGCGGCGGTCGCAAAGGTGACCGTGTAGTTGCCTGTCTCCGGTTTGATGTCGTATTCGACGGTCTTGATGGAGACGTATTCCTCCGTTTCGGGGTTCCATGCCTCGGCCGTAGCCAGGGCGATGACCTTCGCGTCGTCGAGTTCGCCGGCGTCCTCGATATCAAGGAGGAAGCCGCTCGCGCTGATCATTTCGCCCGCTTCGGGGTTGGAGACCGGGTTATCCTGGGTGACCTGCATCTTCACGGTGATGGACGTGCCGAGGCGCGTCTCGCAGATCGTGTCATAGTACATGCCCTTGAAAAGCTGGCTCTTGATCGTGCCCTTGAGCATGCCCTTTTCACGCGGGACAAAGTCGAGATGCTCCGGACGGATGACGACGTCCACCTTTTCGCCTTTTTCGAAGCCGCGGGCCTGGCAGGCGAATTTCTTGTCTTCGAACATGACGAGGTCGTCTTCGAGCATGACGCCGTCCACGATGTTGGTCTCGCCGATGAAGTTCGCGACAAATCCATTGACCGGACGGTTGTAGATCTCCGCCGGGGTGCCGATCTGCTGGATCTCGCCGGCGTTCATGACGACGATCTTGTCCGACATCGTCAGCGCCTCTTCCTGGTCGTGGGTGACGAAAATGAAGGTGATGCCGACCTCCTGCTGGATCGTTTTGAGCTCGTGCTGCATCTCCTTGCGGAGTTTTAAGTCAAGCGCGCCGAGGGGTTCGTCGAGCAGAAGCACGCGGGGCTCGTTCACCAGGGCGCGGGCGATGGCGATCCGCTGCTGCTGCCCGCCGGAGAGCGTGGTCACGTCATTCTTCGCGTAATTCTCGAGGTTCACGAGGCGGAGCATACGGCGGACCTTCTGTTCGATAACGTCCTTCGGTTCTTTCTTGATCGTCAGGCCGAACGCGATATTATCGTAGACGTTCATATGCGGGAACAGCGCGTATTTCTGGAAGACCGTGTTGATGTTGCGCTTATAGGGCGGCACGTCGACGATGTCTTCACCGTCGAAAAGCACTTTGCCTTCGGTCGGGCTGAGAAACCCGCCCAGAATGCGGAGCAGGGTCGTTTTGCCGCAGCCGGACGGACCGAGGAGGGTGACGAACTCGTTCTCGTAAATGTCGAGTGTCACACCCTTTAGGACGACCGAGCCGCCTTCGAAGCTCTTGACGATGTTCTTGAACTGGATCAGTTTTTTTGCCTCTTCAGCCATGTATGTTCCTCCCTCATGTTCCGCGCTCCCGGCGGAACGCCTTTCGTGTTTATCTTTGTGCGGTGCCGCCCGTGCGCCGTCAGAAGAGCGGCGGCGTGGAGACCCAGAGGACCTTCGCGGTCGTTTTGTGTTCGTTCTTCAGGGTATGGAAGGTGCGTCCGTGCAGATAGAACGTTTCGCCCTTCCGGAGGACGTTCCGCTTCCCGTCCGTGACAAGGGAGACGGTCCCTTCCATCACGTAGCCGAACTCCTCGCCGTTGTGCGGGGCGACCTCGAAGGATTCGCCGCCGCCGGGAAGCTCGAGCAGGATCGGTTCCATTTTGTTGCGCTGTGCGTTCGGAACGATCCAGCGCACGGTGCAGGCGTCGCGTTCTTCGACGAAGAAGTCCTGCACGCCGAACCGGAACTGGTCGTCCTTGTCTTCGGCGAAGAATTCCGCGAGGTTTGTGCCGAGCGCTTCGAGAATATCGCTGAGCGATTCGATCGAAGGCGAGGTGAGGTTCCGTTCCAGCTGCGAAAGAAAGCCCTTGGTCAGCTCGCTTCTTCCCGCAAGCTCCTCGAGGGTCAGCCCTTTCTGCGTGCGCAGCTTTCTGATCTTGCCGCCGATATCCATCCGTTTCCTCCGGTTAGAAAATACTAAACATTTTGTTTTGTATCATGAACCAGCAACCATTATACACGCGGCGGCGCGGAAAGCAAGAGTTATTAAACAAAAAGTTTAGAAAAATAAAACTGCCTTGTACGGAAACAGCTTTGCGGAAACGGATCTGCGCAAACCGGATTTGCCTGAGAGCGCAGCGGCGTGCTAATATATAAAATAAGGAACTGAAGCGGCACAGCGGGAAGAAAACGGCGTAAAGAGAGGTCCTCATGAAAAAAGGCAGCGCGGGGAAATGGATCCGGTGGATACCGGCGGCAGCGGTCATGCTGCTGATCTTTCTGCATTCCGCCATGCCCGCGGCCGTATCGAGTGCGGAGAGCGGCGCCGTCGCGGGCATTCTGGCAAAGCTCCTCGGACTGGACGCCGTTCCGCCGGCCTTTACGACCCTGGTGCGCAAGGCGGCGCATTTTACCGTTTTCCTTCTTCTGGGCCTCTGCGTCCGGCCGAATATGAAGAAGGGCTGGCACGCGGCGCTTTTCTGTCTTCTGTATGCGGGGACAG
Organism: Lachnospiraceae bacterium; assembly: GCA_017420605.1. Lineage (GTDB taxonomy): Bacteria > Bacillota > Clostridia > Lachnospirales > Lachnospiraceae > Chordicoccus. The sequence goes on from JAFOIS010000244.1 coordinate 4,663, forward strand.
ATGAGATCCATCAGCATTTCGTTCCGGGCAGAAGCTGCGAGATGCGGGATGTTGGCATCGACGCGGCCGGGGCGCTCTGCGGCATCTTTTTATGGCTGTTATTCCGGAAAATAAAACAGGGGAAGAAAAACCGGACACTGAACAATGAATGCTGAAATTACAGAAAAAATGTTGGTAATTACCTATTGAAAGCAAAGTTTTATCTTTTTCTTGAAACAAATTGACAAAAGACGGCAGATTAAGTATTCTATGTGTGTTGCAGACTGTGCCTGAAACGGACATGCAGACGAAGCCGTAAAGAGCGGCGCCGCATCCGCGAAAAGCGGGAGCGGACCGGACGCGGAGGGCAGGTCATAGATACTGTGTAACAGTTGATTGGGAAAGGAGAAAACAATGAAAAAAGCTTTAGCACTTCTGCTTGCGGCGATCATGATCCTGTCGCTGGCAGCATGCGGCGCGGCACCGGCATCCTCGAGCGAGGCGGCTCCGGCATCTTCTGAAGAAGCGGCTCCGGCCAGCTCCGAAGAAGCGGCTCCGGCCAGCTCCGAAGA
>JAFOIS010000245.1 GCA_017420605.1 Lachnospiraceae bacterium
AGCGATTCCGGTCCGGAAATGGTGATGCTCTCCGGATCCGCGGTCAGTTCACCCACTTCGAAGATCTTCACCGTGGGCCTCGTATCGCCGGTCGTCGCCTTGACGATATACTCCTGACTGAGCATGTTCTCGACGGTGATTGCAATATTGCCCGGCGTGACGGTCAGATCGGTACGCGCAACGCCGCCCGCCGTTACACTGACCGGCACCATGATCGGCGTCGCGTCGATATTGACGATCTGCGTAAGGTCAGCGACCGCCGTGATATCGTCTTTGGTCATCGGTTCGACGATCGAACGCCTGCCCCGGATCGTCACGGAAACGGTACCTGTCGGCCCGAGCTGCGAAGAAAGGCTCTGGCTTTCAAGATACGCGGTATTGGTGAGCGTCACCGGCACGCCGGTCACGGTCTTGGTGATATTGGGATCGTTGATATTGACGACGATGAACCAAACGATAAACGCAAGGATGAGCGCCGCGATCTTAAGGCCCAGATTGTTCAGCAGCTTATTCTTCATTTCTTTCAGCCCTCCTGAACAATCCGCTCTTCTTCTCCCGTTCGCGGTACTTCTTCGCGATCTGGAACAGCCTGTCGCGAAGCTCGCTGACGGATACGCCGGTCACGAGTTTTCCGAGATGCGCGTAAGAGATCCGGCCCGTTTCCTCGGATACGATGATCGTGAACGAGTCGCTCTCTTCACTGATGCCGACACCCGCGCGGTGGCGTGTGCCGAATTTTTTGCTGATGCTCTCGCTGTCGGAAAGCGGCAGATAACACGTCGCCGCCTGTACGCGGTCGCCGCGGATGACGACGGCGCCGTCGTGCAGCGGCGTCCCGTGTTCGAAGATATTCTGCAGGAGCTGGCTCGTCACATGCGCGTCGATCGTGATGCCGGTCTGGATATATTCGTCAAGATGCACGGCCTGTTCCATGACGATCAGCGCGCCCACGCGCTCGGCGCTCATTTCGCTGACGGCACGCGCCACTTCAACGATCGTCGCGTCTGAATAGTAAACGGCGTTTTCCCGCTGATCATGCATCAGGAACGAAGAGATCATCCTCTGCTGGCCGAGGTGTTCCAGCGCTTTGCGCAGTTCCGGCTGGAAAATAATGACGACGGCCGTCAGCGCGACGCCGGTGACGTTGCGCGCGATATACAGGATCGTTGTCATCTGGAACAGCGCCGCGACCAGGAAAAAGAGGAGAATGAGGCCGATACCCTTCAGGAGGTTATACGCCCTCGTGCTCTTGATCCAGTTCATGAACATATAAAGGACGGCCCAGATGATAATAATCTCGACAATGTCAATAAACCGTATCTTCGGCAGATACAGTTTTGACATGATCGATGTAATGATCTGAAAGATATTCGAAAGCAAGACTGCCCTTCCGTCCTCCTTACAGGTTGCTCAGCGATTCATTCAACTTTTCTTCAAAATCAACGTCCGCGCCCTCCGGAAGGTCGGCCGGCGCTTCGCCGTGCGCGGCTTCCTCCGCGGCCGCCTGAAGATCCACGGTACGTCCCGCCGCGGCATTCTCCGCTTCAGGCTCATTTTCATTTTCGTCTTCGTTTTCCTCGCGGACGCGGGAGACGACCTTCGGCACGGCTTTGACATAATAGTAGTAATCGTCATCCTCGAAGGTGAGCCTTTCGCTTTCCTTATAGTCGAGCTGAACGACGAAATAAAGGAACACGAACGAAAGGATCACGGACAGGACCGTGCCGATGATCAGCGATCCGATCCCGATGGAGAATGAAAGCGCGGAGCTGGAGATCAGCATCATGACGATGTACATGACGCCGCCGGCCGCGACCGCGATCTCCCAGGCGTAATCCGCTTCCAGCTTCCGCACCGCAAACACGATCACGACGACAGCCGCGACTGCGAAGATGTCAATGATGATCTGGTCACGGTTCGAGAAGCCGTCGATGATGAGCTTCAGCCGTTCGACGTATTCATTGCGGCCGAGCGCGCGGATCGCCGGCGCCTTCTCGGCAAGGATGCGGATATAGTAATGCATGATGATCCCGGGCGTCAGCGCGGCGATCGAAGCCGGCGAACGGCGCAGGCCGCTGCAGATCGGGACGAGCGCGGGCATGCCGATAAGATAGCCGAGGCCCTCAAAAAGGATCAGGTGCGCGTCGTCCGGAACGAACCAGAGGAACATGGCGATGAGCAGTCCCATGAGGACGGCGGAAAAGACCGTCACTTCAAGACCGATCGACCAGGAATTCCCGAGGATGACGATCCCGGCCAGAAATACCGTCACGCGCGTATTGAGGATCGCGGAAATGAGCGCCATCACAAGGATCACGAAAATATTGGAAAAGACGGGGTTATACCCGATCGCCCGGTTGAGCATCAGGAATACGAATACCGCCAAAAGGAATTTGCCGCAGATCGTCAGCACGGACGAGAACTGCGCATAAAAGGATTTCAGAAGCTCCTTGGCTTTTAAGATCGATGACATTGGCTCCCCTTCCGATAATTAGTATTCGTCTTCTTCGTCTTCTTCACGAAGATACATTCTGTCAAGCCGCCGGATATCCGCCTCATACTCGCGGCGCATCTTTTTCGCGTTGGCGTAGCGGATACTGCCCAGGACATAGGCGATCCCGAGATATACACCCACGAAAATGATGTACCCGATGATGAGCTTCGCTCCCAGCGTCCGGAAATTGAACTCATTGAAATGCTCCATCATGTACTCCATGCCGAGCAGCGCGATCAGTGCGAGCAGCAGGCAGTACGCGACGGTCATCATAAAGAACGTGCGCACAAGACAGATCGACAGATAGTCGTTCCGGTAGAATTTGGATATTTTCATCGCCTTTTTGCGGCGGATCGTATCATTTTTGGAAAGCCGGAGCATGGCTCCGAGCCGGTCTTCATGTATCATACATGCCTCCCCGCGCATACATATACGGATTAGAGTATATCACAAGCCCCCGTCGTTTGCAACTCAGCGAGCACATCCTCTTCATTATCGAACAGCGTCACATACCCTTTGAGAGAGACGGCTTTTGCCCTGAGCGAACGCGAATGCGCGCTCGCGAAGATCCTGCAGCGGTATTTTGCCATTTTGGCTTCCTGGATGAGATTCGCGCCCGCGCTGTTTCCGTCAAACGCGATGAGCGCCGCGTTCCGGTGCTTGAACACTTCGTATACGATACTCTTATAAACGCCCATGCTCTCCGGCTCGATCGCCACGCGGACGGAAACGCCTGCACGGCGTATGCGCCCGGCCTGCGCGATGTCGAGCATCGCCGGGACGAAGGCGTAAATGCGGAAACGCCCGCGGTTTTTCTGCACCAGATAACGTTCGTAGCCGCGTATGCTCTGCCCGATCACAAAGAAGCACTTGACCGGATCAAGTCCGTCGACAAGGCGGTCGATCAGCCGCTTTCCGTCTTCCCGAAGAGACGTCCTGTGACGGTCATTGTTGAAGCTGCCCCCGGCGATCACGATGGGGAAGCCGCTTTCCGGAAGTTCGGCGATCCTGTCCGCAAGAAGCTCCGCCGCGGGCCGGCGCGTATCGCTTCCGACGAAAGACGCGCTCTCTCCGCCCGGCACCGCCAGGAGGCTTTCATAATAGGCGCGGACGGCATCTTCCGTTCCTTTGGCTTGCTCTTTCTCCGGTATCACGCCTTTTAAGGCCCGGCCGAACCGTTCGGCTTTTTCCGAAAAATCGGCAAGGCCTTCCCGCATGACGGCGTCTTCCGCCTTCCGCATCGCAAGAAATTCGTCATGCGTTACCCCGAGCATACGCTCCAGGGCAAGCTGTTCGTCGATCGAGTCCGTCCCGTAAAGCGCGCCGCCGTCCGTTCCCTGCACGCAGGGTATCCCTTCGCGAAGATAGACGCGGAGCGGATGCCTGGTCAGGATGCTGAGGTTATTCAGCCGGACGTTTGAAGTGATCTGGAATTCGAGGACCGCGCCGGACTCCCGGAGCAGACGGATGAGCGAACGGCCGCGCGCCGAGCGGAGATTCGCGGTGTAGAGGCCGTGTCCGATCCGCATTTTCGGCATCACCTGTCCGCTCGTCAGGGCGTTTCTGACACAGATGATGCTGTTAGCGACGTTATCGCGCAGCGTATCGTTTTCCCCGGCGTGGATCCGGACCGTGAAGGACGGCTCGTCCTTCGCGATCTTCGTGATCTCCGCGATGACCGGGGAGAGATCGCGGATATCGTTGATCTCCTCGCCGATGATGTCCGAACCGGCCACATACGGGTCGCCGGATACGGCGCGGAGAACTTCAAGATTTTCATGGAAATAATCGTGCAGCGCGATCCTGTCCTTGACGATGGTGAGCGGGATGCGCCGGA
>JAFOIS010000246.1 GCA_017420605.1 Lachnospiraceae bacterium
ATAAATGCCGGACAGCGCATTTTCCTCCTTCCGGATATCAAGAACGATGTGCAGGATAGACCGCTTTACCCTTGCCGTGATGCGGTTTTTTGCGGAAATCGCCTCCGCCATTCCCGTTACGGTGATATTCTCCGCCGCCGCGTTCCTGATCGCGCCGGCAAGATCCGCGGTAACGTCCGCATATTCTTCCAGCGCCCCTTCCGTTGCGGCTTTCCGGATCATAAGGCAGGCCGGGAGCGAGAAATCATCAAGAAGCCCCGCCCCGCCGGCATCCAGTTCTTTTTGCAGAAATACGCGGCACGCTTCCGGAACGGCATCGTAGGCGTGCGGGTCTCCGGAAAGGAGGTGCTTTCGAAGTGAGGCGCCACGGGCGTCGGGATACACGGCTCCGCCCTCTCTGCCGGAAACGCCGTTAACGCGCCGTACGGCATGAAGATACGTCGGATATGCGTCGCCGGAAAGCCGCATCCATGCTTTCGCATATTCCGCCGCCAGGATATCGTTCGGTGAAGATAAAAGATCCGCATATTCCGGAAACGCGGCGGCGCGTGCTTTCGGATAGGAGCAGCCGCCGCGCACAAGACGCCGGATCAGATCGCCCTGCTCAGGCGTTTCCGCGGCCAGATCCTTTGCTGCGGAGAGGATCTCCGGGAGCGGGTGCTCTGCGCCGAACGCGATCAGATCGCAGCCGAGTCCGTTCAGGATCGTAACGCCGGCTTTTGCGAAAAGTTCCGCGGAAGACAGTGCATACCGCACCGGCAGAAGAAAGACGGCGTCGGCACCGCCTGCGAGGGCCATCTGCGTCCTCACGGCGGTACGGACGAGCGCGGGTTCGCCGCGCTGAACGAACGCGCCGGCCATGGCAAGGATCACATAGTCCGCACCTGTCTCCTCCCTGATTTTTTCGATCAGGTAACGGTGTCCTTCATGAAAGGGATTGCATTCGGCTATGACGCCGGCGATCTTTACGTTTTTCATCAGAATTCGACCGGTTTTCCCGGCCGGTCGCGGTGCGCAATCGAGATGTCGAAATCGGAAGCTTTGTAAGGGTTGTCTCCGAGCGTCACCTCCTGTGTGACGGTCTCGAAGGCAAGTTCTTCATAATTGTTTTCCTGGCTCAGGTGCCCCAGAAAGACGTACCGCAGATCGTCGTGCAGTACGCTGCACAGAAGCCGTCCGGCGTCATCGTTGGAGAGATGACCCTTCTCCCCCATAATGCGGCGTTTCAGATAATATGGATAGCGTCCGGCCTGCAGCATATGCAGATCGTGATTCGATTCCAGAAGGAGCGCGTCAAGACCTGTAAGGTTTTGGATCACGTTGTCATCGTAGATGCCCATATCCGTCGCGACGGCTGCGGACCTGCCTCCGCTTTCGATACGGTAGGCGCATGGTTCGGCCGCGTCGTGGGATACGGGGAAAGGATGGACCTTCATATCGCCTACGATAACGTCTTCTCCTTCGGGGATCCGGCGGAGAAGTTCCTCCGGAAGTTTGCCGAGACATTCCATGGCACGGATCCTTGCGATCGTGCCGCCTGTCGCGTATACGGGGATCCCGTACCGCCGCATAAGGATGCCGAGACCCCTCACGTGATCGATGTGCTCATGCGTAATAAAAAGCGCGTCGATATCCGAAAGAGACCGGTCGATCCCGGCCAGACCTTCCTTTATCCGGCGTCCGCTGATGCCGGCGTCGATCAGGACGGAAGTGTGTTCCGTTCCGAGGAAGATCGAATTTCCGCTGCTTCCGCTCGCGATGCTTGCAAATTTCATTCGGATCCCTTTTTCATGGAAAGAAGCTGCGCGTCCACAGCGGAAGCTGTTTCGCAAAAAGCGCCGCTGTTATCGATCACAGCGTCCGCAGCTCTTCGGAAATCGGCATCCGGCGTCTGCGCAGCCATCGTGGCGCGGATCCTTTCCGCCGAATACCCGCGCGACTCCTTAAGCCTTTTCCTTCGTACTTTTTCATCGGCGTAAATATACCAGATACTGTCGCAGAGGGTGCAAAGGCCCGACTCCAGAAGCAGCGCCGATTCGATCACGCAAAGAGCGCTCTCTCCCCTGTCTTCGATCTCGCGGCGGACCGTTTGTACGACATAGGGATGTACGATCCCGTTCAGCTGCGAAAGAAGAGCTGCATCCTGAAAGACAGTAGAGGCGATCTTCGGCCTGTCCGGTCTTCCGTCCGGAAGAAAGCACGCATCACCGAGGAGCGAGCGCGTTTCCGCGTAAACGCCGCCGCCCGGTTCGATCGCATTGCGTCCGATCGCGTCCGTATCGATGATCGCCGCGTCATATTTCCTGCGCAGATATTCGAGTACTCTGCTCTTTCCGGCGCCGATACCGCCGGTGATCCCGATCACCATGGCAGCTCCCTTCCGGGAAACAGGATCTCGAACGGTCGAAGAAGGATCGGTATGATCGTCTCGGGAAAGATCACCGCCCACAGCGCGACAGCAATAGACACAAAAAGGAGGGCCCAGAGAAGGCCGTTGCGGATACGTGCGCGGCGCAGCCGCCGAAGCCTCGCTTCCTGCGACGCAAGGTCTTCCTCCAGAAGCTTCGGGATGTCGTAACTGCCGTCTATGCCGCTCTCGAGATAACCGAGCGTCCGGCGGATCGCGAAGAACGTTTCGAGTTCTTCCCTGCATTCCGGACAGCTTCGTATATGTGCAAGAAACTCACCCATCTCTTCATCGGTGAGCTTCTTGTCCAGATATGCTTCGATATCCGCTTTTGCTGTTTTACAGTCCATTTTCAACCCTTAAAAGAAGACCGCATCGCTGCGGTCCAATCATGCCGGTGGTGGGACTTGAACCCACACGCCCAGGGGGCAACAGATTTTGAGTCTGCATCGTCTGCCATTCCGACACACCGGCAGTGCCATTATCTTATCACGGATCCGCGATGCGGTCAATTCTCGGTGATATGGACGTGTGTGAAAATGTGATCGCTGCAGTATTCATGCGCACCCGCGCATTTCGAACAGAACCGGAATTCAAGATCGGGATGCGTCAGTTCCGTCCGGCCGCAGACGGTGCACCGGTGCCGGGCCGCGCCGGTGCCCTGCCCCGCGCGGATGACGTATACCTTCGGTCCGTCCTCTCCCGCCGCTGCCGCTTTCTGCGGGGTCCGCGGAGCCGCTCCGGAGTTATAAGCGCGCTTGAATGCGTTCCTACGGCGTATCTCCGAAGGAGAAAAACGACGCAGTCCTCTTTTCCGGTATGTCAGGAAGAAAATAATGAAGTTCGCAAAAGAAGCAAGCAGCGCTACGATCGCGACGATAAAGCCGATATTGCCCGTCCGCACGTAAAGACGGATATCCGTAATGATATCATATACATAGAAAACGATGTAAACGATGCCGAGCCACTTGACCTTGATCGGGATGATGAACATCAGCAGCACCTGCATATCGGGATAGGTGAGCGCGAACGCAAGAAAGATGGACATGCAGATATAGTAGGTGCTGTAGGCGGAACCGAAGGATACGGCCGTCCCTGTAACGGCGCGTATTATAAAATACGCGGCAAAAGCGGAAACGACGCTGATGAACCATCCGCCTATGATATAGACGTTATACCGGAAATCGCCCCACGTTCTTTCAAGAGTGGAACCGATCGAAAAATAAAAGAAAAGCAGGAGGATCGTCAGGATGCTGAGCGAAGACGGCGGTATGACGACCCAGGTCAGAAGCCGCCATACCTGTCCGCGCAGGATAAAAAACGGATCCAGCGTCATATACTGCAGCGCTTCCGGCCGGATCGCGGAAATGAGATACCCGACCGCAAAGCACGCGATGATCACCACCGTCAGGTGATGGACCGCGTACTTTCCGATCTTCCGCTGGAGATGATTCAAAAACTTTTCCATATATCAGCGTATTCTGTCGGGGAAACCGATCTTGTGCTGTACCTTCCGCAGCGTCTTGTTTGCCGTATAGGCAGCGCGTTCCGCATTGTCACGGATGATGCCGTCGATATAGTCCTTCTCTTTCGAAAGGCGGGCGATCTCATTCTGCAGAGGCGCGAGTGTATCGGCTACCGCTTCGCCGACCGCTGATTTCAGATCCCCGTATCCTTTCCCTTCGAACTCCGCGACCGCTTCTTCGGGGAGTTTTCCCGTGCAGGCCGCATAGATCTCGATGAGGTTCCGTACGCCGGGCTGCTCTTCGCTGTAACTGACCGTCGCAAGAGAATCGGTCACGGCGCGCCGGCATTTACGGATGACCGTATCACGGTCGTCATACAGGTAGATGCTGGCATTGGGGTTTTCGTCCGATTTCGACATTTTCTTCGTCGGGTCCTGCAGGCTCATGATCTTTGCGCCCGTTTTGCCGATATAGGGCTCCGGGATCGTGAAGACGGGTCCGTAAATGTTGTTGAAGCGCATCGCAATATCGCGGCAGATCTCGAGATGCTGCATCTGGTCGATGCCGACCGGGACTACGTCCGCCTGGTAAAGAAGAATGTCCGCGGCCATAAGGACCGGATAGGCAAAAAGTCCGACGTTGATGTTGTCGGCATGCTTCGCGCTCTTGTCCTTGAACTGTGTCATCCGGTTCATTTCGCCCATATAGGTATAGCAGTTCAGGATCCAGGCAAGCTCCGCATGTGCGGAAACATGGGACTGGAAATAAATGCAGCTCTTTTTGGGATCGATTCCGGCAGCGATGTACAGGATCAGCAGATTCCGTGCGCGGCGGCGCAGTTCCGCCGGATCCTGCCGTACTGTGATCGAATGTTCGTCGACGACGCTGAAGAAGCATTCATATTCATTCTGCAGAAGCGACCAGTTCCGGAGCGCACCGAGATAATTGCCCAGCGTCAGATTTCCGGTTGCCTGTACCCCTGAAAATATCACCTTGTGTCCGTCGATCATGATCCGTTCCTCTTTTCTTTGAAATGCTTATGCGTTCGCTTAAGTGTTCTTCATTATAATCCGAAACTCGGGAAAATGCTATCTTTACATTGAAATTGCTTTCGCTTATCATAATAGCGGTACGGTTTTAACGGAAAACCACAATATCCTGTATGATTAAGCGTTGCAAAGGAGGTACGGATGGTACTGCGGCACTTAATGAGCCCTCTCGATCTTACGGTGGAAGAAATGGACGCGCTCCTTTCTCTTGCCGGACGGATCGAAAAGGATCCCAAGAAATACGCGCACGTCTGCGACGGCAAACGTCTTGCGACACTGTTTTACGAACCGAGCACACGGACCCGCCTGAGTTTTGAAGCTGCCATGCTGAATCTGGGCGGTACGGTACTCGGTTTTTCATCGGCGGACTCCTCTTCCGCAGCCAAAGGGGAAAGCGTAGCGGATACGATCCGCGTGATCTCCTGCTATGCGGATATCGCCGCGATGCGTCATCCGAAGGAAGGAGCGCCTCTCGTCGCCTCGATGCATTCTCTGATCCCCGTCATCAACGCGGGCGACGGCGGACATCAGCATCCTACGCAGACGCTCACCGACCTGCTCACGATCCGGGAACTCAAGGGCGGGTTCGACGGTCTTACGATCGGACTTTGCGGCGACCTTAAGTTCGGCAGAACGGTGCATTCCCTGATCGAAGCCCTGTCCCGATACGACGGCCTTCGCTTCAAGCTGATCTCGCCGGCGGAACTGAAAGTGCCTTCCTACGTCAAAGCGTCTCTCAAAACGAAAGGGATCCCCTATGAGCAGTCGGAGCGTCTCGACGCGGATACCATGGCGGGTCTGGACATCCTTTATATGACGCGCGTACAGAAAGAACGCTTCTTCAATGAAGACGACTATATCCGCATGAAAGACTTCTATGTGCTGGACCGCGAAAAACTGGCCATGGCGCCGAAGGATATGTATATCCTCCACCCGCTGCCGCGCGTGAACGAGATCTCCGTGGACGTCGACGACGACCCGCGCGCCGCTTACTTCAGACAGGCTCGTTACGGCGTTTACGTCCGTATGGCGCTGATCATGACCCTTCTCGGTATCGAAGAGCCTGCCTGAGCGTGCCGCCAAGAAGCACTGCAACCTTAACTTCCGGAGGAATAACATGCTGAATATCGGAGCGATCAAAGAGGGTTTCGTCCTCGATCATATAGAAGCCGGCAAGGCCATGCGTATTTATCATGACCTTAAGCTCGACAAGCTGGACTGCACCGTCGCGATCATCAAAAACGCACGGAGCGCGAAGATGGGCCGCAAGGATATCATTAAGGTGGAATGTCCCGTCGATTATCTCGATCTCGACGTGCTCGGCTTCATCGATCATAATATCACCGTCAATGTCATCAAAGACGAAGAGATCATCGAAAAAAGACAGCTGCATCTGCCGAAGAAAGTCGTCGGCATCATCAAATGCAAAAATCCGCGGTGCATCACGTCGATCGAACAGGGACTCGTACACGAATTTCTTCTTACAGACGAGAAAAAAGCCACGTACCGCTGCAGATACTGCGAAGAGGCATATCGGGGCGAACGCTGACAATAAGGCCGCCGCTGCGGTATCATTTCTGTGAATACATAAAAAACGTCTGCATTCGCAGACGTTTTTTGCAAAGCGGTAAGCCGGGTTCTGTCGTTGCACGGCCATCTATCTAGGCCTTCCGTTGCCGGAAGGCTCAAGCGACCTACCCGAAGCGCGGCGGGCCGCCGCATCGCTTCTGCTCGGTCTTGCTTCGGATGGGGCTTGCATCTGCCCGCTCCGTTGCCGGCGCGGCGGTAGTCTCTTACACTGCCTTTCCACCCTTACCGTTTCCGGCGGTTTATTTCTGTTGCGCTATCCCGCGGGTCACCCCGGCCGGACGTTATCCGGCATCCTGCCCTGTGAAGCCCGGACTTTCCTCATCTGACGCCTTTCGGCCTGTCAGCTGCGGCCGTGTGCTCTGCGGACGCTATTCTATCGCATTTGCTCTTATAAATCAAGTTTCGCGGTATACGGTGTCTCCGGCTTCTTTACAGATGGAAGCATCCGCCGCCGATGAACTCCCGCAGGATCGAATTGACCGGGACGCTCTCGCTCGGCATACCGATCACGTAGTCAAGGAATTTCAGAAGACGTTTTGCTTCGTCATATTCCGGATCGTCTTCCGCGATCTGGTACAGGATCGGCTGCGCATAGCTCTTCAGGATCGCGAGTTCGTAAGGAAGCGCCGAATTGAAGAACGCGTCCGCGGATTCCTGGTACGGATAGATATACTGCTCTTCGCCCCGCCGGACGCTGTCCCACATGGAAAGCGTATGCTTCGCGCTGTATCCCCGTGTGCGGTTATCGCGCACCATGCGGCGCAGAAGCCGCCCGTCGCTGGTCGGGATCCGGTTGTGTTCATCGATGTTGAGCTGTACGAGCGCACTGATATAGATCCGGAACTTCGATTCCGCCGGAAGCGCATACGAAAGCCTGTCGTTCAGGCAGTGGATCCCCTCAATGACCAGGATGTCGCCTTCGTTGAGCTTCAGCGTGTCCCCTTTATATTCCCTTTTGCCTTCAATGAAATTGAAGGACGGCACGCGTATCTCGCGGCCCGCAAGCAGATCGTTCATATCCTCGTTGAACTGCTTTACGTCGATCGCTTCCAGACATTCGTAGTTTTTGTTGCCGTCTTCATCGAGCGGCGTATCTTCGCGGTTAACGAAATAATTATCGACCCCTACGTAATGCGGATGCAGGCCGTAGGTGGCAAGCTGTACGGAAAGGCGCTGTGAGAACGTCGTCTTGCCGGAGGAGGAAGGTCCGGCGATCATGACGAATTTGACGTCCGTCCGCTCCGCGATCTGTCTCGCGATCTCGGCGATCCGGCTTTCATGGTATGCCTCGCAAAGAAGGACCGGATAACTCATTCCTCCCTCCGAGATGCGTTCGTTGAGTTCGCCGATATTCTGGATATGGATCTGCTGTGCCCACCGTTCCGCTTCGATCTGTGCCTGCAGGTGTTTGTCATAGGTCTCGAAAGGCGGAAGCGTCATGGGATCCCGGCGTTTCGGCAGCTGGAGTATCACGCCGTCTCCGTAACGGTGCAGTGAAAAGAGCTTCAGTACGCCGGTCTTCCAGACCATATATCCGTAGTTATAATCCTGAAAATCTTCGAGCGCGTAAATGTTTGTCCTTGATACGAGACGGAACCGGAAGAGGCGGTCTTTATCTTCCATGCCCGAATTCCGGAACATCTCCCGCGCCTCTTTCGTCCGGACGCTCTTCTTCATAAAACGGATATTCGCGTTCACAAGTTCCCGCATCCGCGCGCCGATCGCGGAGACCAGTTCGTCCGTCAGGGCAAAGCTTCCTTCCAGTGTATAATAGAACCCGGCGCCCATCGAAAAATGCAGTACCGTCCTGTGAAGGCGGTCCGCGCCGATCACATCTTTCGCCGCTTTCATGAAAAGCATGGAACAGCTTCTGCGGTAGGTCTCAAAGCCGGCCAGGGTGGCGGCATTCAGGAATTCGACCGTCTGCCCGTCGCGGACGGATTTAAAGAGCTCCGTGAGCGAGCCGTTTACGCGCGCGAGCATGACGTCTCCATCCTCGTCAGCGCGAAGCATGATCGCAAGATCGCCCAGCGATATCCCTTCCTGCACGTCGATCGGTTTTGCGTGATAATAGATCGTCGCCATATAGTACTCCTTTCCCGGCATCCGGATCCTATTCCGTTTTTCCCGGCATCATCCGCAGTGCTTCTTTCATGAGTTCCTCTTCGATGTCAAGACCGATCAGCCTTGACGTATCCCGGACCCGCCGCACAAGAAGATTTTCCCGTATCGAGGCGTTTATCTTCCGCTGCCTTTCGATATGTCCGGCCAGCGCGCTGTTTCCCGTCCGTATAAGATACGGGCCGTAAAGCGCCTCGGCGTCGCGAAGAGACATCTTCCCGGGCACGGCATGTACGGCCTCATAATAATGTCCGGCCCTGTCATGCATTGCGTCTTCCCGATCGATCGTAAACCCGTATTCCGCAAGGAAAGTGCGCACACGGTCCGCGTCGGACTGCGGCTGCAGGACAAGCTGTGAAAAATGCGGCAGATACGGCAAGGCCTCCATCAGGATGCGGCGCATCAGTATCCCGCCCATTCCGGCGATAAGAAGGATCCCTCCGTTCCGTTCGGCAAGTTTCTTTCTGAGATTCTCCGAACCGAGTCCGTCGCCCTGATGGACGGAGATCCTGTCCGAATAGCCTTCTTTTTCAATATTTGCTTTCGCGTGCCACAGAGGACCGGCGAAAATATCCGTCGCCATCGCCTCGTCCGCGATCCCGCGGTCCACGAGCGCAATGGACAAATACGCGTGGTCGCAGCCGACGTCCACGGCAAACGGCGCTCTGCCGCACAGCGACAGCACCATTTCCATTCGCTGCGGAAGCTGTTTCATCAATCCAGATAATCCTTCAGCTTTCTGCTGCGGCTCGGATGGCGAAGCTTGCGAAGCGCTTTTGCTTCGATCTGACGGATCCGCTCACGCGTCACATTGAATTCCTTGCCGACTTCTTCAAGCGTACGGGCTCTGCCGTCGTCGAGACCGAAACGGAGACGAAGGACCTTCTGCTCCCGGTCTGTCAGCGTGTCGAGCACCTCGACGAGCTGCTCCTTAAGAAGGGTAAAGGCTGCAGCTTCCGCCGGTACCGGTACGTTGTCGTCCTGGATGAAGTCCCCGAGATGACTGTCCTCTTCCTCGCCGATCGGCGTCTCGAGCGATACCGGTTCCTGGGAGATCTTCTGGATCTCGCGGACACGGTCGACCGAGATCCCCATTTCCTTGGCGATCTCTTCCGGAGTGGGTTCGCGTCCGAGTTCCTGCAGAAGCTGCCTCGAGATACGGATCAGTTTATTGATCGTCTCGACCATATGCACGGGGATACGGATCGTACGGGCCTGGTCTGCGATCGCGCGGGTGATCGCCTGCCGGATCCACCAGGTCGCATAGGTGGAAAACTTGTATCCCTTCCGCCAGTCGTACTTTTCGACAGCCTTGATGAGGCCGAGATTTCCTTCCTGGATCAGATCAAGGAACAGCATGCCGCGTCCCACATAGCGTTTCGCGATCGATACGACAAGGCGAAGGTTCGCTTCCGCCAGACGCTTCTGCGCGTCCTTGTCTCCGTTTTCCATCTTCTTTGCCAGTTCGATCTCTTCGTCCGCATTGAGAAGAGGCACTTTGCCGATCTCTTTCAGATACATACGGACCGGGTCTTCGAGCGGTACGCCTTCCGGCACCGAAAGGTCGATCTCCGAGAGGTTCACTTCTTCGGGGTCCTCGATATCGATATCTACGATATCGTCCTCTCCGAGCAGGATCATGTCGTCGTCGAGGCCGGTTTCATTCATCCGGAGAACGTCGATGCCGTTCGCTTCGAGAAAGTCAAGCGTCTTTTCCAGTTCTTCGGAAGATGCATGCACTTCATGCAGTGTATCCGAGATCTCCTTGTAATCGAGCACGTTCTTTTTCCGCTGCGCGGCAAGAAGGAGTTCGGTCAGTTTTTCGGCAAATAAGATCTTTTCCTGTTCCATGTAATCTGTACTCCTTTAATGAATCTTGACCGGATGAAGCACAACGCCTCCGCGCTGCATTTCATCAAGTTCTTTTCTTTCTTTAAGCAGTTCTCCGAACACGACGGGGTCTCCGTTCCAGCCGTCCGTACGGCGCCGGTTGCGGATCCGCAGCATACGGATCACCGTCTCCGTGAAGGCTTCGTCCCTTCCCTGTTCCTTAGGCGCGTCATTTTCGAAGAAGATCGCGGCCGCTTTTTTCTCGTCCTCTTCGCTGTCAAACAGCGCAGTGACCGCGGGCGGATCGATCTTTCCGTTTTCGATCTGCCGGATGATCTCCTCCGCAGCGCGCCTCATGACAGGATCGGTAAAATCATCCGCGCGGATCCTGTCTTTCACAGCCATATAGTAACCAGGATCTTCCGTGAAGAAATTCAGAAGCCTCTTTTCGGTCAGTACACCCGGGTCCTCCTTCGTCCTGACACGGACTGCCGGCGCCTTTTCTTCTTCCTTTTCTTCCGCCGGGAGATCCACGGCGGCCAGTTTTGCGACAAGCCGGCGCATGGATTCTTTCGGGATCCGGAACTGACGGCAGACGGCATCCAGATAATTGCCGCGTTCGATCTCGTCCGGGAACGTCAGAAGACGCCTGGCAAGCGCATGTTCGAATTTCGTCTTTGCAGCCGGGTCGTTTATGTCGTACCGCTTTTCCATCTGCCTGCAGGAAAACAGGAAGCCGTTTTCCGCCGCGCTGATCCGTTCCCGCAATGCTTCTGTTCCATATTTCTGTACGAATTCGTCCGGGTCCTTACAGGGCGACAGCGAAGCAACTTTCGCGGACAGGCCCGCGTCCCTGAGGATCGGGATCGCGCGCAGCGCCGCATTGACGCCGGCCCCGTCGCTGTCATACATCAGAACGACTTCCCCGGTAAACCGGGCGATCAGCCTTGCCTGTTCCGGCGTAAGCGCCGTCCCGAGCGACGCGACGGCATTTGCGAATCCGGCCTGATGCATGGATATGACGTCCATATATCCCTCGCACAGAAGGATCCGTTCTTTCGCGGCGGACCGGGCGATATGCAGGCCGTATAGATTCAGGCGTTTATTGAAGATCGCGGAATCCGGAGAGTTCAGGTATTTCGGTTTCGCGTCTCCCATGACCCGGCCGCCGAAACCGATCACGCGACCGCGCGCATCAAAGATCGGGAACATGACCCTGTTCCAGAAGAGCCCGGAAAAACCGTATTTTTCGTTGTACTTGAAAAGACCGGAGTCGGTCAGAAGTCTGTCGGAGAATTCTTTTGTCTTCAGATACTTATACAGCCCGGTGCTCGTTTTTCCGGCATAACCGAGTCCGAATTTACGGATCGTCTCATCGGTAAGCCCCCGCTTCTTAAGATAGGCTTTACCGGTTTTGCCTTCTCCGGAACCAAGCGCGTAATAATAATATTTTGCGGCTTCTTTGTAGAGGAGGAGAATATTCTGCTTTTCCTCCTCTTCTTTCCTTTTCGCGGCCGAAAGCGTCTCTTCCGGCACGGCAATGCCCGCGCGGTCCGCAAGCATCCGGACCGCCTCGGTGAATGTGGCGTTCTGATAGTTCTGGACAAAACGGAAGACGTCGCCGGACGCGTGACAGCCGAAACAGTAATAGAGCTGTTTATCCGCATCGACGGAAAAAGACGGCGTTTTCTCCGTATGGAACGGGCACAGGCCTGTATATCTCGAACCTGTTTTTTTCAGTTTTACATATTCGCCGATGATATCGACGATATTATTCCGTGAGCGGACTTCTTCTATAACGTCCTGCGAATAGCGCAATGCTTACTCCATTTCCCAGCTCTTGGGAATAAAATACAACGTAAACCGTTTGACCGCGTAGGAATCCGTCATGCCGGATATATAATCGCATACGACCCTTGCGGCGTCTTCTCCCCGGTCGAGCATTTCGCGGTATTCAAGCCCCATGTCTTCGGGATGGGAAAGATAATGGCCGTAGAGCTGCGTGAGCATTTCCATAGCCCTTCCCTCTTCCTTCTTGGCCTCCGGATTCGTATACAGTTTTTCAAACATCAGGTTCCGAAGTTCCCGCATGCCGCCGCCGACCGCATCGGACATAATGACAGAGTCTTTTCCGCGCGAACTTTCGATGATATCGTGGACCATGGTGTCGAGTCTTTCTTTCGTGGAAGATCCGAGCAGTGTCCGCAGTCTTTCCGGAATCATGTCCTCCGTCAGGATCTTTGCGCGGATCCCGTCGTCCATATCGTGATGGATATACGCGATCTTATCGGAAAGACGCACGACCTGTCCTTCGAGCGTTCCCGGATGCCCGGCGGTCTGATGATTAAGGATCCCGTCGAGCACTTCTGCCGTAAGGTTCAGGCCTTCGCCGTTTTTTTCCAGCACAGAGACGACGCGGACGCTCTGTTCGTTATGACGGAAGCCGTACGGACAGACGGCGTTCAGCGCGCGTTCGCCGGCGTGGCCGAAAGGCGTGTGCCCGAGATCGTGCCCGAGCGCGATCGCTTCCGTAAGATCCTCGTTGAGCATGAGCGCTTTGGAGATCGTTCTCGCGATCTGCGATACTTCCAGTGTGTGCAGAAGGCGGGTCCGGTAATGATCCCCCTGCGGCGAAAGAAAGACCTGCGTCTTATCCTTCAGCCGGCGGAAGGATTTGCTGTGCAGAATACGGTCCCTGTCGCGCTGAAAGCAGGTACGTATGTCACACTCTTCCTCGTATACGGTACGCCCCTCTGATGCCGCTGCAAGCGCGGCATAGGGACTCAGGATCTCCCTTTCTCTGTTTTCGATCTCTTCTCTGATCAGCATGTCCTGTCCTAAAGCCGGTATATTCCGTGTCCGTAAAAATCAGACAATTGTTTATTCTTCAAAAAAAAGGATTTTCCTTTTTTTCTTCCAAAAAAAAGCCGCCCGCCGGGCGGCATTTTTTTCCGGGGAAAAGTTCTTATCACTTCGAACCCGGTGCATTCTCTTCTTCGGGAAGCCCCTCCGGATCCGCGAACCCCTTCATACTCTGGACAATGGACGGTCTTGCGGTACCGGTAATGCAATGCAGGACAGCCGTATTGAGTTCCACGGCGAGGCGGATCCTTTTCCCCAGAAGTTCTCCGATCGAGTGTTCTTTCCACACGGGTTTTGCCGCGACAGCGTCTTCGAAGGAAAACGGGACACAGTCATCGAAGGAAAAGCCGTCGATAAATTTACCGAACCGGTCCATGATGCCGAAGCGTACGCTTCCGAGGGAAGCATTCACGTTGAATGAAAGATCCGTATCCAGAAGTTCCAGTGCCTTTGTGATCACCAGACCGCCCGGCGTCACGCTTTCTATCCCGCAGAATCCGTCTTTTCGGATACGGTAGAAAAGTGTCCTGGTGTGCAGATTGTGCTCTTTCCGCCCTGTCAGATGCTCTCCGCTCTTCATGTCGGCGCCATGCACGCAGACGGAACCATTGCAGGCGATAAAATAGTATTTTCCATCCGCGCTCTCGCACATATCGTTCGGGCACAGCCCCGTGCAGCCCGGTTCCGGGAAATCCGGCCGTTCCATGAGCGGCTTTCCGGAGGTATACAGAAACTCTTTCCCGTCATAGCTGTAGACCAGTTCGGGCTCGATGTATCCATATCTTCTTCTGAAGTCGTCGCCGTAGAGACAGGTGCTGAAGCGCCACAGAAGGCCGTAAAACACGCCGCCGAACCACTTTGCGGACATACTGTAATGCTGCATCCCGGTATGTTCGTCGTTGTAAACGGCGCCCGGATGCAGGATGATGCGCGGAGGGCCCCAATGCTTAAGGTCCTTCGAAGATCGCACCGCGATCCGCCGGTCAGCATAAGCTGAACGGTGGAACAGGACATATTCGTCGGTGAGCGGATTGAACATCAGTTTATTGAGCGCGTCGCTCGTCTGGGCGTTCGCGACCAGCTCCCGGTGTTCCGTCCAGTGGATGCCGTCCGGGGAAAAGGCCAGAATGACCGGATCGAAGCCGTGTCTTTCCCGGTTCTCGTACATGTGCGTCATCCCGCAGAATTTGTATCTTCGCTCCGGGTCGGGATCCTGAAGGTCAAGCATGACGGATGCGCCGTGCAGACCGGACGTGCCGTCGAAGATCACGACATCTCCTTCGTCGCATAATGCCTGCGTAAAGTGGACCATATCCTCGCTTTCGAGCAACATAAGATTCCGCGGTCCGTCCTCATGCTCGTTGCGCAGGGCTTCATAGTAATAACGGTATTTGCCCCGTATGCTGTCGTAGAAAAGCGAACTGTAATCCCCTTCTGTGCACTCTGAAAAGAGTTTCGGCACATACCACCTGCGCACGGTCCCGCGCCGGAAATCGATCCAGTAATCGTCGAAAAGAGGGAGTTTCATTACATTTTCAACCATAGGAGGCCTCCGTCACTTCCCGGTTATACAGGGAAGGAATTCTATAAAGATCCGCCGGTATTATTCCCGTATTACGCTCCGCCGAAATCACGCATCGCCTGCACGAAAGCCTCTATGTTTTCCCAGGGGACCTCCGGCTCCAGAAGATGTGTCGGCGCGACGCAAAGCCCGCCTCCGGCGCCGACTGTCTCGATCATGCGCCTTATCGTCTCGCGCACATCCTGCGGCGTGCCGAAAGGCATAACTGTCTGCGTACCGATGGTCCCCCAGAAGGAGAGGCGGTCTCCATACATTTTCTTGAGCAGTACCGGATCCACGCACTCCGGCTGTACCGGATTGAGGATATCGACCCCGATCTCGATGAGTTCCGGAATAATGTCATAGATCACACCGTCGGAATGATAAAGGACGAGTATATCGGGATTGACACTGCGGGCAGCCGCGATCGTCGCGGCCGTTGCCGGCTTCACCCATCTGCGCCAGGTCTCGATGCTCATCATGAGCGCCCGCTGGGTGCCGACGTCGTCCCCGAAAAGAATCAGATCCACTCCTGCTTTCGCGGCCTGCTCCGCGATGAGACACTGGGCCTGCGTCATCTTGCCCATACAGGCCGCGGCCATCTCTTCGTCACAGAGGAAATCCGAGAGCATGTTTTCGAGACCGCGAAGATACCATGCCGGTTCGAAGACCATCAGTCCGAAATACGCCGCCATGCGGCCTTCGGCATGGGCGGCGTCGACCTGCTTTTTAAAAGTCTCCCACCTCGCAGGCTCGGTGACGTCCGGGAACGGGTAATCCCACACCTGCTGCGGGTCGTCAAAATCGGCCATGGGCGAGATAAAGCGGGCAAAATGCGCGACGCTTCCCTGCTTGTAGCCGACGCCCCATTCGTCGATCGAGGTCAGTTCCTCGGGATGGCGGTGAAAACGTCTGTGATCGATGGGGTGCTCAGAGGGCGGAAGTTCCAGATATACGACGGGCATGTCGAAGGTATGGACGATGTCGTCCGTACCGTATCGGCGTATCATCTCCTGCCGCAGCGAATCACAGAGTGAAAACTGGAAAGGAACCCTCTCGTGTGGCTGCCGCCGCATGGCGGCGATAAGATTAGTCCTGTGATCCATCAGTATCCCTCCGGGTCGGCAAAACTTCTCATCGGCTGTCGGATATAGGGATGTGCGGTCGCCGAAATGCAGTGCAGGATCGCGCTGTTCAGCTCCACCGCAATGCGGACCTGTTTTCCGAGGATCTCGCTGATCGAATGTTCCTTCCATTGCGCCCTTGCGCTGACAGAGGATGCGTACTCGAACGGAATACAGTCGTCAAACGTAAAGCCCGGAAGGAATTTTCCGGCCCTGTCCATCAGCCCGAATCTGACGCTGCCTACGTCGGCCCTGACGTTGAAGACCAGATCGTCCTTGTCGAAAGCGAGGCATTTAGTGATGACCTGTCCGCCCGGCTCCGGCGACTCGATCCCGCAGAACCCGTCTTTCCTGATCTTGTAGATCAACTCGGAAGAGCCCCCGGTAATGCCGAGCCTGTCCGCGAGCACCTTGTTCGTCGCGGCTGTTCCATGGAAGAAGCGGGTGCCGTTCATGAGAAGGTAATAATCCTGACCGTCAAGACTCTCGCACATATCCATCGGCGATATTCCCATACAGCCCGGCTCCGGCGGGTACGGCCGCTCCACAAGAGGTTTTCCGGACGTATACAGATACTCTCTCCCGTCATAGCTGTATACCAGTTCCGGCTCCATAAAGCCGTACATGCGTGAGAATTCCCGGTCGTACAGGCAGGTATTGAAGCGCCAGACGAGTCCGTAGAAGATCCCGTCGAACCATCCCGCCGTCATGCTGTAGTGCTGCATGCCCGTATATCCGTCATTGTAGTTCGGACCGGGCTGCAGAATAATGTGCGGGCGGCTCCAGTGCGCAAGGTCCTCGGAACTGCGGACCGAGATCCGCCGGTCTACGAACGCGGAGCGGTGCAGCAGTACGTATTCCTTCATAAGTGGGTTGTAGTATAGTTTGTTCAGGGCGTCGGAAGTATAGGGGTTCGCGACGAGGTCCCGCCGCTCTTCCCAGTGTACGCCGTCCGGAGAGAACGCGAGCGTGACTTTGTATTTGCTGCTGTCGCCGCTTCCGGTCTCTGTCATCCCGCAGAATTTATAGCGGCGGGAAGGATCTTTTTCGTGTGTGTCCAGAAGGACTGTGGCACCGTGTATGCCGCTCCCGCCGCTGAACACGATATCGGAACCGTCGTCCGCGTGAACGGGTGTGAACTCAATAAGGTCCCTGCTTTCACACAGCTTCAGAAACCGTACGTCATCATTTCCGATGTCCGGACAGTATTCATAGAAGATCCGGTAAATGCCCTTCTCGCGGTCGCACACAAGCGAACTGTAAGCGCCCTGCGGTCCGGAACTCGACCATAGCTGCGGCGAAAACCACCGGCGCACCGTGCCGATCCTGAAATCGATCCAGTAATCGTCAAACAGCGGAAGTTTCATCCTGTTGTCCGGCATTGCTATCCTCCTTCTTCGCTGTCTGCAGCCTGTTCTGCAGCATTTCGCGCACATAGTGGCACGCCACAAGGTGGGTGCCGCTCTCATCTACAGGGACAAGCTCCGGTTCTTCTGTTTTGCAGCGTTCCGTACAATACCGGCAGCGCGGGTGGAACCGGCAGCCTTTGGGCGGCCGGATCGGAGACGGAACGTCGCCTGAAAGGACGACTTCATCTTTCTTTGCATCAGGTACAGGGATCGGGATGGCCGACATCAGCGCCTGTGCGTACGGGTGCATACACTTTGTGGAGAAATTCTCCCCTGTCGCCGTTTCCACGATCTTTCCGAGATACATGACGGCTATGCGTGTGCTCATATATTCCACCACGCTGATGTCATGCGCGATGAATATGTAGGTCAGGGAATACTCCTTCTGCAGCCGGCGCATCAGGTTGAGGATCTGCGCCTGAACGGACACGTCCAGGGCGGACACCGGTTCATCGCAGACGATGAGCTTCGGGTTCAGGGCAAGGCACCGCGCAATGCAGATGCGCTGAAGCTGACCGCCGGAGAATTCGTGCGGATAGCGGTACAGGTAATCCGGCCGGAGGTTTACGGCTTCCATCATCTCGGACGCGATGCGGTAGCGCTCCTTGCGTTCCTTCACCCCGTGGATCTTAAGGGCTTCGTCAAAGGCGGTCCAGATGTACTTCATGGGATTCATCGCGGAATACGGATCCTGGAAGACCATCTGGATCTTTCTCTTCATCTCCATGTTCTCACGGCTGCCGAGCTTCGAGAGGTCTTTCATGGAACCGCCGTCGTCGCGGAATGAGATCTCGCCTTCCGTCGGGTCATACAGGTGCACCACGCATTTCCCGAGCGTCGTCTTTCCGCAGCCGGACTCTCCGACGATGCCAAGCGTTTCTCCCTCGTCGATGTAAAGGTTGACGCCGTCCACCGCGTGCACATAGCCGATCGTTTTTTTCATGATCCCGGGGCGCGTCACCGGAAAATACTTTTTGACGTCTTTGATCTCAAGCAGATGCTTGCTTTGTTCTTCTGCCATCAGCTCTGCCCTCCCCTCGCAAAACAACTGACCATATGTCCCGGTTCGCATTCGACGGCCTGCGGGAAACCCTTCCTGCACGCTTCGGTCGCGAATTTGCACCGAGGTTCAAACTCACAGTGGTCGAATGCGATACTTGCGTCCGGCGTGCTTCCGGAAATGGTCTCCAGGTCGTTCGTCTTCGGCATGCCGGGGACCGGCACGCAGCGTACCAGCGCGCGCGTATACGGATGCTGCGGGTTTTGGAAGATCTGCCGGACCGTGCCGGATTCGACGACGCGCCCCATGTACATGACGGCCACGTCGTCGCAGTATTCCGCGATGATCCCCATATTGTGGGTCACGATGATGACGGACGTGCCGTGGTGTTCCCGAAGTTCCAGCATCAGGCGCAGGATCTGCGCCTGGATCGTCACGTCGAGCGCGGTCGTCGGCTCGTCAGCGATCAGGAGCCCGGGGTTGCAGATCATCGCGATCGCGATCATGACACGCTGTTTCATCCCGCCCGAAAACTGGTGGGGGTATTCATTATATCGCTGTTCAGGCTCCGGGATCCCGAGTTCTGCCAGAAGATTGATGATTCTTTTCTTAGCCTCTTCCTTGTCGACCTTTTCGTGCAGGAGCAGATTTTCCATGATCTGGCTCCCGATGGTATAGACGGGGTTCAGGGAGGCCATCGGGTTCTGGAAGATCATCGCTATTTTCTGACCCCGGATCGCCCGCATCTCTTCCCCGTAGCGGTCCATTTTCGCAAGATCGATCGCATCACCGCCCGGTTCGGGCGCAAAAAGAATGTCTCCGCCGGCAATATACGCGTTAGGGGAAAGCAGCTGAAGAACCGTACGCATCGTGACCGACTTGCCGCAGCCGGACTCTCCGACGATTCCCTGGACGTGCCCGCGCGCGACGGACAGATTTACGTCATTGACCGCGTAAACTGTTTTCTTTCCGACCTTAAAGCGCGTCTTCAGATGATCGATCTGTAATATCGTATTCTGTGTATCCATCAGTCAGCCCTCAATCTTCCGTTTTTACGTCAAATACATCACGCAGACCGTCGCCCAGGAAATGCGCGCCCAGCGCAAACAGAGAAACGGCGATACCGGGAATGATCCAGAGCAGCGGATGCTCCGACATGACTGTGAAGCTTCTCGCCGCGTTCAGCATATTGCCCCAGGTCGGAATGCCTTTCGGCACGCCAAGCCCGAGGAAGCTCAGGCCGGCTTCGGAAAGAACGTAGCCGCCGATATTTGTCGTAATGTTGATGATAAAGACACCGAGGGTATTCGGGAGAAGATGCCGGAACATGATCGAAATGCTTCCCACTCCCGTCGACCGGAGGTTCTCCACGAACGTTTCCGTTTTAAGGGAAAGCATTCTGCTTCGGACGTAAGACATCGTGCTGGGCCAGCCTGTCAGGACGAAGATCGTGCACATGACAAGAACGCCCTGTCCGGAAAGGCCCATGACGACAAGGACGATCATCGTCGTCGGGAAACATCCGAAGATCTCCTTGACGAACACCAGTGCCTGGTCAAGCTTGCCCCCGTAATAGCCGGAGACGCAGCCCACCGCGGCGCCGAGCACGTTTGCAAGTACCGAACATACTATGCCGATGGCGATCGAGATGCGTCCGCCGTACAGAACGCGCGCCCACACGTCTCTTCCGCTCTGGTCGCAGCCGAGAATGTGCTCGGAACTCGGTTCCGCGTAGCGCAGGGACATATCGATAAAACTCGGATCCCATTTCGTCAGAAGAAACGCGAACGTGCACATCAGCGTGATCACTACCAGTATAATGAAACCGACCAGCGAAAGCTTGTTCGCCAGAAGTTTCTGGAACTGCCTTTTTGAATTTGAGCTCCTTGTGCTCTTCTTTTTAGCTTCCATAATTATGCCTTTCCGAAGCGTACGCGCGGGTCCAGAAGCGCGATAATTACGTCGCCTACAGCACTGAGCAGCAGGACCATGACGGCGGCCAGAAGCAGCACCATCATCGCTACCTGGTAGTCACTCGCAGAGATCGATGTGATCATCAGCATACCCATTCCGGGATAATTGAACACCGTCTCGATGATCGTCGACCCGCCGACAAGCAGGCTGAACCGCCCGATCAGAAGAAGGATGACCGGCGTGCAGCCGTTGCGGAAAACGTGTTTTGCAAAGATCACGCCTTCCTTTTCGCCCTTCGCCCTCGCAGTCGTGATATAGTCGCGGTTCATAACGTCCAGCATCGAATCCCGCGTCATACGCATGACGTTCGCGATCATGCTGAAACCAAGACAGAAGGACGGCAAAACCATATATTTTAACCTGGCGAGAAGACCTGTCTCTCCAACGGTCATTCTCCCGCCGGTAGGAAGCCATTTTAACTTGAGGGCAAACAGCATGATCAGGCACATCGCCACAAAAAAGCCCGGGAAGGAACTTCCGATCAGGCCGATGACGGTATTGCCGTAATCAAGCGCCGTATTCCGGTGCCTCGCGCATTGACAGCCCATCAGCAGCCCGAAGAACGCCGCGAATATCATCGCGAGACCGCAGATCTCGAGTGTCGCGGGAAACCGCTGCGCGATGATTTTCCGGACCGGACTGTGGGAAGTGAGGCTGTATCCGAAATCTCCTTTCAGCATATTTCCGAGCCACCGTACATATTGGACGATGACCGGGTCATTGAGACCGAGCTCTTCGCGTTTTGCCTCCATCTGCTCCAGCGAAGCGCCCGACATCTCTTCAGGGTTGACCAGGCGTGCCAGCGGGTCGCCCGGCAGAAGCTTCAGGCCGAAGAAGATCAGCATGGTGATGACGAGGAGCTTCGGTATGATGGACAAAAACCTTGCAATGAAATACTGCCGCATAGAAGGTTCCTCCGAATAAAACTGCAGTGTGCGTCAGATGAGATCTGGCGCACACTGTTTTACTGCAAGTTCTGCTTATCCCACGAGTGACCAGTCGGCTACCTTAAGATCGACAACTTCTTCGATGTCGCCGGAGAAGGACGGGAAGCCTTTGATATGTGCTTCGTTGAAGATATTCGTATCGTTCCTGCAGTACAGCGGGATCGATAACAGATCATCGAGGTAGTTTTCCTGCAGCTCGTTGAGGATCTCCTGCTGCTCGGCCGGATCCTGCGAGGCGAGCGACTTCGCGACAAGTTCGTCATAGCGGGCCTTGTGATATTCGACCCATTCCGGATCCTCATACGGAGACTCGCCCTGGAACGAGGCGCTCATGCCGCTGTAGGAATACTGGACGAAGAACTCGATCGGATCCATGATGCCTGCCCAGCCGCCGTACTTGAGATCGTAGTTCGGCGCTTCGCCCGGCTTTGTCGACTGGTAGTTCTCCCAGTTGGAGTCCTGCACGGTCTCGATCTTGATCCCGACTTCGCCCCAGTTCTGTGCCAGCAGTTCGAAGAGGTCCGCCGTGGTCTGGTTCGTATAGTGGCTGTACACACGGATCGGGATGCTGTAGTCGAAGTTTGCCTCGTCAAGAAGCTGTTTGGCCTTTTCGACGTCGCGCTTAAACGCCGGGATATTGGTATCGTAGTAGGGGCTCTCCGGGTTGACGATCGAGGAAAGCGGCGCGCACAGGCTGCCGTTCAGCTGGCACATGGCCTCTTTATCCGTGAGCAGGTTCAGCGCCTGGCGGACTCTCTTGTCGGTCATGCCCGGATGGCCGGTCCCTGTCCTGATCTTGCCGCTTGCGTTGACCTGGAAGAAGCGGATGTAGTTGCCGGGTTCGACATGCGCAACGCAGTCCGGATTCTGACTTGAAACGTTGGTCGCGAATTCTTCCTCAACACGGGTGAGGACGTCCAGTGTTCCGGCGATCATAGCGGCCTGCTGAGCGGCAGAATCTGCGTAATACGTCATCAGGATCTTGTCGACGCCGGGCTTTACATAGTAGCCGTCAAAGGCCTTGAGCGTGACGTAGTTCGGATAGGAGACTTCATCAAACATGTACGGCCCGGAGCCGATCGGCTTTGCCCAGTACTCGATATCCTCTTCGATCTGGGTCGGCGTCATGCCTTCGAAGCAATGCTTCGGCAGGATGCCCATGGTGCTCTCCGCGAGGGCTACGATGAAAAGCCTGTTCGGGGCGCTCAGCGTAAAGGAGACTGTCTTGTCGTCGATCTTCTTGATGCCTTCGCACTGCGCGTCCGCGATCTCTTTTCCGTATACATCGTCATATCCCTTAAGAGCGGAAAGCTTCGAGACACGCGATCCGGCTCCTGACAGAACGTTATTGTAGGTGAAAACGACGTCGTCAGCCGTCAGCGGCGTACCGTCATGGAACGTCAGGCCGTCCCGAAGGGTCACGGTGTAGACGAGGCTGTCATCTGAGATCTCGAGGTTTTCCGCAAGTCCGTAAACATATTGTCAACTTGTCCAAAAAACAGTGAAGCGATTAGGATTTACTGGGTAATTATACACTAAGAATGCATTGTTTGTATATATTTTGCAGAACGTTTTTTGAAATTGATTATAAGACAAACAAGACGGCACCTTTCGGTGCCGCCTTATTTATAAGGGAAGGAGTTGCCGC
>JAFOIS010000027.1 GCA_017420605.1 Lachnospiraceae bacterium
GACGTGCTTCTTCGAGAAGAACAGAAGGTCGAGCGTAACGTACGCGACTTCTTCCTTCCCGTCGGTCAGATACATGGCCGCCGCATAGAGCGGATCATGCGCGCCCGTGTTTTCTCTTTCGTAGTGCGGATAGCCGCCGAGGCCGAGGCCAAGAGGCGGGGTGATGTCGGCGATCGCCGAACCTGCTTTGAACATAGTGTTTTCCTCCTGTATAAGCACTTAACAATGCGGATCGCAAGCCTGCAAGCAGGTGTTGAGCGCCGCCGGCACTTGCTAAGAGCAAGCGGAAGCGACGCTCGAAGCTTATGTGCCGCTGCGCAGCGCGATTAGCGAAAGCGCGCCTGCGGCAGGCTTCGAGCCGCATGCCTTTACTCTTTATTCTTCGAAAAACTCTCCTTCGAGCATAACGCGTTTCACTTCAAACGTATCGTCCACGAACACGAGGTTCGCGCGTTTCCCCTCTTCGATGGTGCCGATCTCGTCTTCCATGCCGATGAGGCGGGCCGGGTTCCGGGATGCCATGAGGAAGGCCTGCGCGATGCAGCAGTTCGTATGGGTCATGATGTTCCGGCAGGCGATGTTCATGGTCATCTTGCTGCCGTTGAGGTCGCGGTTGCCGTCGAAGACCAGGTCTTTGATGTACCGGAGATCCTCCGGGGATTCCTCGTAGCTTACGAAGCTGTCCGTGATGAGGATCGTCTTGTCGACGCCCTTGCAGTGGAGGATGAGCCGGATGTTGTCGGGATTTACGTGTATGGCCTGGGAGTCACAGATGATCTCGGCATACATCTCCGGATCGGTAAGGCACGCCTCGTCCGGCCCGGCGGCCCTGACGCCCTTCAGCTTTTCGATCCGCCCGGTCGCGTTCATGCAGTGGGTCATGGAAATGAGGCCCATCCGCTTATATTTCCTCATTTCTTCCGGCGTCGCTTCGGTATGACCCGCGGATATGGCGACCGTCGGGTTGACCTTTTTTGCGTAAGTAAGGAACGGCATCAATCCTTCCCGCTCCGGCGCGACGGCCCAGACTTTGACAAGATCCCCGGCCGCGTCGACGATCGGTTTATAATCTTCCGCAAGGATCGGGCCTTTCCACTGGTTGAGGTCGGAACGGGCGCCGTACTTGGGATTCATGTACGGCCCTTCCATGTAAATGCCGCCCAGGGCGCGCGCCGGATCCTGCGGACCGGAAACGCTCCCCATGGCTTCTTTCACCCGGCCGATCGCGCTGAGGAATTCTTCTTTGGAAACGTCATAATAGAGGGCGGCAAGAACGGTCGTCTCGCCGTTTTCAAGGAAATGCCGGACGGCGCCTCTCGGATCCTGATAGAGGAAGATCCCTTCGCCGCCGTGCACATGGATGTCTACGAACCCCGGGCCTACGTACGCGCCCTGCGCGTCGATGACTTCCGCGCCATCCGGGACCGGAAGCGCGTTTTCATGGCCTACAGCCCTTATGCGGTCCCCGTCGGTGATCACCGCACCGTCCCAAAGGATCCCGTTTTCCAGAACGACTTTCGCATTACGAATGTATTTCATGTCCATGATCCCCTGCCTTATTGCCGCATCAAAAAAGGACGCGGTCCGCAATTTTCCATTGCGATTATACCGCGTCCGGCGTTTTATATCAATGTTGCCAAATCCGCTTTTTATACTGTGCGATAAGGAAAAAGGGCTCGTACTCCGCTTTTAGCTTCCTGAGCAGCCGGATCGTTTCCGGCATGGCAAGACAGGGTTTGTCTGCCGTGACGTCACGCATAACAAGCCGGGGATCTTCCTGCTGCAGAAGGCGCATCAGATGCTCCTTCGCATGTCTTACATCCGCGTTCGCGGCGTAGAAGTACAGGCTGCAGCCTCCGTCCAGGCCGGCCTGCGCACGGATCACGCTTCGGAGCTTCATTTTCTCAAGGGAGGGCTCCAGTACTTTCCGGATGCGCATAAGATCCTCCCCGGCGGCGACGATCTTGAAATAAACGATATCCGACATGGAAAAATGATCCTCCGCCAGATAATAGCGGTAAGGAGACCTGCTTAAGTACTGATACACCGTCTGCTCGCGCTCTGTCATCGCGCCATGGTGATAGATACAGTTGCGGTCCCTGTGCACGGTGTATATGAAATACCCGGCATCCATGCCGTCAAGCCGCTTCATCAGCCAGCGTGCGGATGCAGGATCGATATTGGCCGTCGAAAGGTAAACGTTTCTGACCGGGTCGTAGATGGCGGCGCCGTCCATCACGATCATGGGGACCGTGATGTTCATATCATTATACTGGAATGTCTGTACGGTAGGCGCATGATCGGAGATAAGGCAGATCCTGGCGCCGTCCCGAAACAGTGACTGCAGCCGGAACTGCACTCCGGGCTGCAGTTTCTGATACGGATCCGCCGACAGATAACGGATGGGCAGAAAGAATACCTTGCCGCGCATCCTTTTCCTCGGCAGATGGATCGCGTTGACCGCGACAGCGGCCGCTGTTCCCAGCATCACGTCCAGGATCCGGTGGAAGGCCTGCCCCAGCGGGTCCCGGATATCCGGATACGCGACGACTACGCAGATGAAGACGATCGCGGACAGAGCGGACGTATCTTCCCGGTGCAGCAGCACCGCGCTGTGCAGGGCCACCAGCGTGCCGATGCCCATCAGCGGGTAAAGAATAAGCGGCTCCGCCCCAAGCGAAGGCAGCAGCATCATGACCAGGAGGAAAAGAAAACCCCAGCAGGCGCCGATCATGGTTCCCAGAAGCCTGCTTACCGCATTCTCGGCAGTATCGGTCAGATATGCCTGCATGCAGATGATCGCGGTGATGGCCGCTTCCGCAGGCATCTGATTCCCGCGGTAGCCTCGCAGCATGTAAAAGAGCAGGCACAAAAGAACCGCCGCGCTGGTCTTGATAATGCGCTGGCCCGGAGGAGACCATTTATATTTTGTCATCATATGCTCCTTGTTCATTCATTGACGATAATGTCTTCAAACGCCTTCTGCCGGACTCACACCGAAACGCTTCTTCCCTGCGTCCGGAACTGCCCGACGCCCTTCTCATCGATGGTCACCGGTTGGGTGCATACGCCCATGATGTCGAAAAAGCTTTCCCCCGCATATGCCGCACCGATCTCCATGGACAATTCGCCGGGCTCACCGTCGCTCATGGCCACAGCCATACCGGAATTCTCATGCTCGATATCTCCCCGGCGTACCCAGCCGACCATATGATCGTCCTGAAAATGATCTTCCTGCTCACCGTACGCGTACCAGCGGCGCACCTTGATGAGCTTCCCGAGATTAGGCACGAGCGGCGTATTGCGGACCGGATTGCCGTAATAATCGGAGTAAAAAACGCAGGGAATGCCTTCTTTGCGCAGCAGGATCAGCGCGTAGGCGAGCGGCTTGAACCAGTCCTCGACGAAAGACTGCAGGCTCTGACCGTACTGGGTGTCGTGATTGTCCACAAACGTAACGGCATTCGCCGGCCGGCTCTGCACGAGGGTCCCGTCGAAAATGCCTTTCAGGCTGCGCCTGCCCTGAGAGGCGTCAAAGAAACTGTAGTGCAGCGCCGCGTCAAACAGGGACATCTCGTTATTGACCATGTCGAGGTAATGCAGCAGCCTTTCCGGATCCCCGCTCCAGTATTCGCCCACAGCAGGGATATCCATCCCGGTCTCCTCTCTGATATAAGGCAGAAGTTTCCTGTAGAACGGAAAGCTGATATGCTTGACGGCGTCCAGCCTGAGGCCGTCGATATGGGTCTCGCCGATATACCAGGCAAGCCATTTCTGCGTTTCCCGTATGACCGTCGGGTTCGACAGGTCCACGTTCATGCCCATGAGATAATCGAAGTTGCCGTTCTCCGGATCCACGTTTTTGGCCCATTTCTTGCCGGCAAAGCGGAATATTCTGTCCATGGTCTGCGTGTTCTCGTCCCAGTCGGTGCCGGTAAAGTGGGTATGGTTCCAGGTGAAAGTACTGTATTTCCCCTGTCGTCCCGGAAATGTGAACCGCGACCAGACCTTTACCTGCTGCGTGTCGTCGATCTCATGATTCCGGTCTTCCGGAGAGACGCTCACAGCGCTGACGTTCTCCGTCCCGTCGCCGCTCATGCGGTGGTTGAGCACGATGTCCGCAAAGACCTGTATGCCCGCCTTGTGAAAAGCGCTGATCGCCTCCCCGTATTCCTGCCTTGTGCCGTATTTGGTGCGTACGGTGCCCTTCTGATCGAACTCGCCGAGGTCATACATATCATAAACGCCGTAACCCACGTCCTCCTGACAGGTCCCCTTGTAAGCCGGCGGCAGCCAGACCTGCGTAATGCCCAGATCCCTGAGATTGGGCGCCTTGGCCGCGCACCGCTTCCACCATAACCCGTCATTGGGAAGGTACCATTCAAAGTACTGCATCATTGTATTATTATTCACCATTTGTGATCTCTCTTTCCAAAATCTATTTGTAAAACCGGTCCTCTCATGTTTAAAAAGGTCTCCCGTGCATGCTTCACAGGAGACCTCATTCCAAAAATGACCGTCATTTATATAAGTTCCATACGGGCGTCCGGATAAGACCGCTCCGATTCGATATCGACGCACAGGCTGCGCCAGACCTCTCCTGCACCTGTCCATTTATGAGCAATGCTGCCGGTTTCCCGGACCAGAACCGATTATATAGATTTTGACACAAAGCGCAAATACATTTATGATTATGGCACCTATATACAAAAAATATGGCAGAGGAACACCCTTTATGGATATCAGAGCCCTGGAATATTTCACGACGATCGCGGAGGAACTGAACATTACCAGATCCGCGGAAAAGCTGAACATGAGCCAGCCGCCGCTGAGCATGCAGATCAAAAAACTGGAGGAGGAACTCCAGACTGTCCTGTTCATCCGGGGCGGGACGCATCTGGAACTGACAGAATCCGGAGCGCTTCTTTACAGACGCGCAAAAGAGATCATTGCCCTCAACAATAAGACCAAAGACGAAGTCATTGCCATGAGCCAGGGGATCACCGGCACGATCGCGATCGGGCTTGTGGAAGGCGCGGCACTGAATATCGCCGCCGGATGGTTTGATGGTTTCCGGAAGGAGTACCCGGGCGTACGGTTCCGGATCATCGACGGCAACAGCGACGATCTCACGGAGAAACTTCACGCCGGTCAGATCAGCCTTGCGGTGATCACGCCGCCGTACGACCAGCTGCTTCTGGACGCGTTCACAGTCGGCAGCGGAAGGATCGCCGCCTTTGTAAGCTGCCGTCATCCGCTGGCGGCAAAAAGAGGAAATACCATATCGATCCGGGACCTCAAAGAGGAGAATCTCATCGTTCCGAGACGCAAGGCTACGATCGATCTGATCTACGACTGGTTCCGCAATGTCGGCGAAGAGCCGAATATCGTTTTTGAAACTGACAGCTGTCTTGACGCCGCGACGCTGTCGGCGAAAGGGCTCGGCATCAGCCTGTTTCCGAAAACGCCGTTCGTCCCCAATGAGGGACTGGTTTCAAAAGCGCTTGCCGGGGAGGACAAAAAGCTTGAATACCTCTTTACCTGGTGCAAGGGACGCCCTTTGTCCGACGTGGAGGAACTGTTTATCGATTATGTGAAAAGGGTCTGCAAGTAACGGCTCCTGTTCCATAACAAAGCATTGCCCCTCCCGCTCCGCCGTTCTATGCGATACACAGCCTGAGAATCAGGCAATTGAACCCGCCTGCCGGAGACTGCTATAATGAGTTGCAGCCGATTTTTCTTCAAGGGAGCATTTCCGTCATGATAACGAAACGAACCCTCCGCCTTACAGCACTGATCCTCATCCTTCTTCTCCTTGCCGGCTGCGGCAGAAGCGCTTCGCAGGGATCCGGCACAAGCCTGGGTACTGAGAACAGTACCGCCAGCGAAAACAACGGCTCCGGCAGCGGACAGGCCGCCTCTGAAGACAGAGACGCGCAGAGCGGCTCTTCAGAGAACGGGGATAACGCCTCCGCATCCTCCGCGCCGGAGGGGGATCCGATGGCGTCCGGTACGGACCGGAGCGGCGTCTATGAGGCCTATGCGGCGGTCGTTCTCGCAAAAGAAGCCGAATTCGGCAAAGGCACCGTCACTTTCGACGGCCTCCTCCATCTTACCGGCGTCGGGTATCTCGCCCTTGTCGACCTTGACGGCGACGGGACGGAAGAGCTTCTCCTCACACATGGAAAATGGATGGAGCAGACCCTCGAGATCTACACCTTTGACGGCGGAAGCGCCCGGCAGCTTTACGCCGGCGACGCCTTCCAGCGGACGATGGATTCACGCAACATGGAGATCTGGTCGGATGCCGCCGGAAAGAAATACGTCCCGGTCAACAAGGGGGATTACTTTGACGGCAAAGTCAGCTTCCTTGCCTTCGACGGCATTTCGCTTACGGAAGATACGGAAGCCTCTCTCGCGTCAATGGGCGACGAGACCGGTTTTGTGCGGGAAGATGCGGCGGAGCTGTCCTTCTACAGCATCGAAGACGGCGATAACGACGCCTGGAAGGCGGAAGCGAGGGAGCGCCTGCGTTCTGTCCGCGCGCGCCTCGGACTGCCGGAGGAACCCGAAGACGACACGGGGGCGGTCTTTTCCGGAGAAGGAGACGTTCTCATTGACGACGAGGCGCTGACGCTTATCGTGCACGGCAAGACCATGATCCGCACGAGCGACGGCGATCTGCCGGTCTACTGCCTTACGGCGGTGAATCACACCGGCAGCCGTCTGGAACTGTCCTCGGCGCATCTCGGCGTCGATTTCGTCTATGACTGCGGCACCGCGAACGGCGCGCAGATCATCGGGATCTGCTTCCTGGAGC
>JAFOIS010000028.1 GCA_017420605.1 Lachnospiraceae bacterium
CTTGCAGACCGGGCATCTGAAATCCTCCGGCAGGGGACCTTCGTGTATATAACCGCAGACTGAGCATTTCCACTTTTCCATCGTTTTTTCCTCCTTCTTTCTTATAACAGGTTTACTGCAGGGAAGCGTTTCCCGCAGTCAGTGTTTATTTATACCGGGATCCGTTCTGTTCCGGCTTCATTCCAGGCAGTGTACCGGTCATAGGGGATGCCCATGTCGTCGAAGACGCCCCTCCAGCGCCCGGGCATATCGTCCATGAAATACCAGGGGCGGAAGCCGAGCTTAAGATAGGTCCGGATGGCCGGGATACGGAATTCGTCCGTAAGAAGCTTGATGCGGGAAATACCCTCGCGGGTCATTCTGTCCACGGCCGCGGCGCAGACCGGCGCCGAAAGGCCGAGCCCCATGAACGGTTCGTCCATGCCGACCATGTGGAGGGAGGACTCCGGACCGATCTTGGCGGTCGCGGTGCCGCAGACCATGCCGTCTTCTTTCCGGCAGATAAAATAGATGTTGCTCCAGCCCACCTCGGGATCGCCGATCATGTCCTTATAAAACTCCATCCTTGTCCCGATGGAGTCGTTCAGGATCCTGCAGGCGCGCTCCCAGGCAGCGGCGTCCGATACGCTGTCCCGTACGGCGGGACGGACCGCATAGCCTTCCGGTGCCGGAATATTGAGAAGAGGACTGTCGATAAGAAGCATTCTGATCTGTTCCATGGAAACTCCTTTTTTGACGGCGCGCCGCCGGGGATCCTTCCGTCAACGGTTACGCATCCTGCAGCCTCCGCGAAGCGGAAGAGAGCACGGACCATACTGTTATACCTGTTTTAACTATATTATACATTTATTGGGGCAGGGTGGATACAGCGGTTTTTGTCGCGCATTTTCGTTCTTTCATTTTCCGGCCGGCGTCATTATACTGGAGTCAAGGAAGATCTTTGCACAGGGAGGCACGGGATGGACCAGATCGAGAGGATCACGTATTATGAATCGCTGCTCCGGACGGCGGAGACGGCACTGCGGGAATATGAAGACGCGAAGGACCGCGTTCTTGCGCTTTCGGAAGAGATCGGGGAACTGGACCGGTATCTCGGAAGCGAAGCGTGGAAACAGGATTTTGAGGACGACGAGAACGGAAAGCTGCCGGCAGACCTTCCGCGCGGCGTTCTTTCGGAAGACGGCATCTACAATGCCGTGACCGCTTTCCGGAAGATCCGGGAGGAGGAAGGCGAAGAGAAGGGCGCAGAAGAATAAGGCATTCAGGGAAGAAGCAGTTCCGCCCGCAGGACCGCGTGGTCGCTCAGCGAAAAAGCAGAGTCGGACAGCGCGGTTTTTTGAATGGTAAAATCCGGCGACACGATGATGTTGTCGCAGGTGAGACCGTGCTCCTCCGTGCCGGTACCGGTATTGGCCATCTTCAGGCCGGCGTCGAGAAAGACCCCGAATTCTTCCGCCGTGCGGGCGTTGAAGTCGCCGAAGGCGATAAAGGTCTTTCTTTCCGGAACTCTTTAAGCAGGATCCGGTATTCCGCCTGCCGGGTCGCGATGGCTTCGGGCGTGCCCTTCGGCATCGGGTGGGTATTGAAGACGGCGATCCTGCGCCCGTGTATATCCATGAAAAACTTCTGATAGCGGCGTTCGGATACCGGCATGAAGGAGCGTTCGTACGCCTTTAAAAGGGGCGTTTTCGAGGCCGCTGCGAGCCGGTGGCCGGCGGCGTTGACGAAATCGTCGGCATAGACGGAAAGACCGTACGGCAAAAAGACCTGCTCCGGAACCGGGATCGTATGCGCCAGGTCGAAGAAGGGGCAGTATTCCTGAAGACCGATAAGGTCTGCGTCGAAGGAATCATAAACGGCTTTCCAGCGTTCCTTCATGACCGGAAGCATTTCCGGCTCGTAGCCGTTCCGGTAGCTGTGGTCCGGAAACAGCTCGTCCCGGTCGAACGGGCTTTTTCCGAAATGACAGAGATTGTGGGTTGCGCAGCGCAGGGAGATAGTGTTATTCATAGTGTATACATTTTAGACTGTTTTTCCGCTGCCTGCAATCCTGATCCGGCAGCGGATCAAGGAGAGAACTTTGATCAAAGAGATCCCATATATTTCCATAGACGGGGCGCCGGGCGTCGACCAGGACACCTATCCGGACCTCCTTATGCGGGTGGGAGGCTGCGCCGCGACCGTGGCGTGCGAATCCTTCCTTTTTTTCGAAATGAACGGCCTTCTTCCGCCGCTTCGTCCCTTTGCGGAGCAAAAGCTTACGAGGGAGACGTATCTTTCATTTCTTATGGAAATGAAGCCGCATCTCCATCCGCGCCTGACCGGGGTGGATACGGTCGGAAAGTACCTTGAGGGTTTTACGTCCTATCTCAAAGCGCATGGCATAACGGAGGCGGACGCGGCATGGTCGGCCCTGTTCCCGCTCCGTACGATTCCGGGAGAGACGGATCTTGCGGAGGCCAAGCGGAGCCTTATGGAGCAGCTTGACCGGGACATCCCCGTCCCGGACCTTACGCTCCTGCATGAGGACAGGGCGTTCGAGGATTACGGATGGCACTGGTTCATGCTGACAGGCTACGCCGACGGGGAAGATGCCGCGCGGAAGATCCGGTTCAATCCGTCCGATGAGCCGGGTGTGGCAAGGGAGGAAGACGCGCTGCAAAACGGTCATCTTTTTGTCAGGGCGGCGACCTACGGAGAATTCTGCTGGCTCGATTTCGACCGTCTCTGGCAGACGGGCCAGGCAAGGCGGGGGGCGCTCCTTCTTTACAGCGGCGGATCCCGGCAGAGCAGAAAGGCTGAAGGGGATGAACGATAAAATGAGCGGCATGGCCGGCCGGGAGAGAGAACTCCTTGCATATCTTGGCGGCGTGGGGTCCGCGGCGGTCGCGTTTTCCGGCGGTGTTGACTCGACGTATCTTCTGGCGGCCGCGGCCGGGGCGCTCGGTGCGGATCACGTGACCGCGCTCACGGCGGTATCGCCGGTCTTTCCCGTGCGGGAAAAGGCGGAGGCCGGTGATTTTTGCAAAGAGCATGGTATCCTGCAGATCTTCGTGACGTTCGATCCGTTCACGCTGCCGGAGTTCGCGGATAATCCGCCGGACCGCTGTTATCTCTGCAAAAAGGCGCTCTTTACGAAACTGGCCGCGGAGGCGGAACGCCTCGGCGCGAAGGTCCTTATGGAAGGGACCAATAAAGACGACGAAGGGGATTACCGGCCGGGCCTTCGGGCGATCGCGGAGCTGGGCGTGATTAGCCCGCTGCGGCGTTACGGCCTTACGAAGGCGGAGATCTATGCGCTTTCGAAGGAAAGAGGACTTCCCACGGCAAAAAAGCCGTCGTTTGCCTGTCTTGCGACAAGGATACCCTACGGGGAGAAGATCACGGCAAAGAAGCTTCGGAGCATCGAAGGCGCGGAGCGGATCCTTGCCGAGAAGGGCTTCTATCAGTTCCGGGTCCGGACAAGCGGGACAGATACGGCTGCGCCGAATGCGGCGGCTCGCGGTGCAGAACCGGCGGAAGATGCGGCCGCCGGCGGGATCCTCACGGCGCGGATCGAAGTGAGCGCGGAAGAGATCGGGCGCTTTGCGGACGCGGCTCTCCGGGAGGAGATCGTCCGGGCCTTCCGGTCGCTCGGCTATACGTATGTTTCCCTCGATTTGGCCGGCTACCGGACGGGC
>JAFOIS010000247.1 GCA_017420605.1 Lachnospiraceae bacterium
ATGAGAATTGACCCGGGCTGTGTCTTCTGGACAGAGGACGAAAGTGATCTGCACCGGGAGAGCCGCCGCCTTACTTCGGCCAATGAGATCCTCAGTGAGGAGAACGATCTGATCGCCGTCGAGAACGAGCTGAAGGAAAAGAAAGCGCGCCTCGATGCGCAGGACCGGGTCTATGAAAGGATCGCCGCCGCCCTTTATCCGAAGCAGAAGCGGATCGAGACGCTGCTGGAGAACACGCCGCCCTCATCGGAAGCATTTCCCGCTGTGCTCGGCGAATGCTGCGTGCTGAACGCCTACTGCAAACGCCGCAGCAATCTGATGCTCCTTTCCGAAGAGAGCCTTCCGCTGCCGAACCGCGAGCTTTTCCTTGCGCTGCAGGAATCCGCGCGTTTCCTCAAATGCCGGGGCATCGACGCCGCGGCGACGGGAGAAGAATACTCCGGGCTGCCGCTGCGTTCAGTCATAGCGCTCTATGACAGCTTTGAGACGATCATCGAAGCCTTCCTGCCGGCGATGAAAAAGTTGACCGTATCTCTCTATCCCGCTGGTATCCGGATCGCCATGGAAGCCGGCCGGAGGCGGGAATTGCCGAAGACGGATCTTCCCGTGGAGTGTAAGGAAAGCGACGGCTGCATCTTCTTTACCGTAAGGGCGGAAGGAGGTGCGGTAGGATGAGCCCATTCTGCGACATTCTAGGAATGCCCGGCGCATTGCTGATCCTTTTGACCGCGCTGTTTCTGATGATCGCGCAGACGGTGATCGTCCTGCTTTCCATCCGGGAGAAAAGAAGCAGGCGGCAGGTATGGATCGCCGCGCTGCATTTTGCGGCGGGGTTTCTGTTCTTCGTGATCGTTCTTGAGGGATTCGACGTTGTCAACTATCCGTCGATCCCGAGAGATTCCGTGCAGACCGGATGGTTTGTGTATTCCCTGCCGTGGCTCGTATATCCGCTGCTGGAAGCCATCTCCGCGGTAATCCTGATCCTTCATTTCCTGGAATACCGGCGCTACAGGAAGGGCACTGTAACGCGCAGCGCCATCCGCCAGAGTATCGATCTGCTTCCCGAAGGCGTCATGATCAGCGCACAGGACGGCACGGTGCATCTTGCCAATTTGAAAATGAGCGCGCTGTGCCGGGAGGTGACCGGCGAACGCCTCTATGACGCGAACCGGTTCCGGACGCATCTTGCGGACGCCGGGACGGAACAGGGCGGCGGGATCCTTATCCATACGCAAAACGGGAAAGTCTGGCGTTTTGCGAAGGAAAACCTGGCCATTGACGGGACGGAGTACATACGTACCAGCGCCGTGGACGTCACCGAAAGATACCGGATCACGGAAGAGCTCCGGGAGAAAAATATACGTCTTCAGGAGATGCAGCGGCGGATGAAAGAAGCCGCGGATCTTTCCCAGGAAATGTTCATCAAGCAGGAGGAAGCCGGCGCCCGGAGCGCCCTGCACAATGAGCTGGGGCAGGTGCTGCTCATGGGCCGTCATTGCATAGAGCATCCGGAAAGCACGGACAGGGCAATGGTCGCCGTCATGACACGGCAGATGAACCGGTTCCTTCTGGGCGAAAGCAGGACGCCTGAGCCTGATGCCGGAACGGGAGATGCGCTCAGAGAAGCGCTCCGTATGGCCGGGAGCATCGGTGTTGTGCCGGTGCTTTCCGGTGATCCTCCCGGGCGGGAAGAAGTGCGCTCTCTTCTTGCCGCGGCGATCCGGGAATGCGCCGCCAATACCGTAAAGCACGCGGGCGGCGACAGACTCTTCGTGGAGATCAGCAAAGACGGAACGGGAACCTGTATGACCATATCCAACAACGGCGATCCGCCGAAGGCACCCATAGCGGAAAGCGGCGGCCTTCTGTCGCTGCGGCGCAGCGTCGAAGACGCCGGCGGGCAGATGACCGTTAAAAGTCTTCCGGTCTTCCGGCTTAAGCTGTCTTTTCCGGATAAGTGAACATCCGCGCTCTCTGCCGCAGGCCGGCCGGGAGCGCGGTTTTATTTTCTCCCTGAAAATGGTACGAACGGGTGATAGGATTTCCACGGCACGTTCGGTACAATATTTATGTATCGGTAAGGGAAAGGGATCACTATACCCGTTTTACCGAAATCTATGCGGAAGGGAGGTACAGATCTTAAGGATGCTGTGCCTCTTTGGGTTTCCGGAAGGACGGTGAGCGAGTGTGAATGACCGGATCCGGGTCGTCGTGGCGGACGATCAGAACATATCCCGCGGCTTCTTCGAAATGTATGTCCGCGCCTCTACACGCTATGTGCTGGCGGCGTCTCTTCGGTCGGCGCAGGAGGCGGTGGATTATGCGGACAGCCATGAAGCAGATCTTCTGATCCTGGACGTGATGATGAAGGAAGGGATCGACGGACTGACCGCTGCCGGGGAGATCAAACGAAAGCATCCGGAACTGAAGATCATCCTGACCACCTCCGCTTCCGAGACAAGCTGGGAGAAAAAGGCCCGCGCGGCCGGCGTGGAGAGCTTCTGGTACAAAGAGTATGACGATCACAGCCTGACCGATATCATGGACCGCACGTCAGACGGCGAATCGGTCTATCCGGCGCAGCCGCCCCGGGTAAACTTCGGCAAGGTCCGCCGAAGCGACTTAACAGACCGGGAACTGGACGTTCTGCGGGAGCTCACCGGCAGTCTTACCAATGAGGAGATCGCTGAAAAACTGGGGATCTCCGCCAACACCGTGAAGCGCCACCTGCAGAATATCATGGAAAAGACCGGCTTTGTGAGCCGGCTCGACCTCGCGATGAACGCAAGGATGCTGGGGCTGGTCGTCCATGACAGCGAACGGACCGGCCGGCATAAGGCTTGATGAGGAAGAAGGTGAGGCGGATAGACGAAAAACTGAAAGTGCGGAAGCACAGAAAAAGGCGCAGGAGGCAGAACGCACTCACCGTCGTACTCGCCGGGATCGCCGTGGCGTCTGTCGGCATCGCGATCTGGGCAGTCTCCACCCGGAATCAGGGTATGCCGGCGGGCACGCAGCAGAGTGCCCAAAGATCCGCCGCCGGGTTAGAGACGCCTGCGGCAGAACAGGAGCAGAGCCTTCCTGAGACAGAAGCCGGTACGGAACAGCGCTCACCGAAGTCGGATACCGGTCCGGAGAAAAGCGCTCCGGAGGCT
The DNA here is from genome assembly GCA_017420605.1 of Lachnospiraceae bacterium. Taxonomy (GTDB): domain Bacteria; phylum Bacillota; class Clostridia; order Lachnospirales; family Lachnospiraceae; genus Chordicoccus. The sequence continues at coordinate 3,156 of JAFOIS010000247.1, forward strand.
TCCGGTGATGAGGTAGAAAAGCTCAAAGACGGAATCGACCTTCCGGGATACGGCGTTCTGAATTTTAAGGCCGATACGCTGGAGCAGGAGATGCGCTTCCCGAATCCGCCGCAGAATTCCTGTTATATCCGGGCAAGCCTGATCCTGGAGGACGGCACGGTCCTCTGGACGTCGGAACTGATCGAACCGGGACAGAGTTCCGATCCTGTTGTATTGGGCACTCCGCTTGCCAGAGGCGAATACAAAAACGCGGTCCTGAAATATGAATGCTTCCTTATGAATGAGGAACGGACACCCATGAACGGCGCTGCCGTAGATCTGACCCTGAAGGTCAAATAAAAACGAAAGGAAACCAATGCCATGAAAAAACTGATCGCTCTTATACTGAGTCTTGTGCTGGTGTTCAGCATCACTGCCACGGTCTCTGCCGACGGAGATAAGACCGGCTCCATGACCCTGACCGCCGAGATTCCGGCTCCTTCATACACCATCCATATCCCGGCCGACTTTACGCTGGAATATGGAAATACGGAAAAGCAGGAGATCGGCGCGGTATATGTTACCGACGTGAAAGATTGCAACAGAATAGTTGTCAAAGGTTCGTGTACTGCTCTGGTCAATACAGCCGATCCGGCTGATAAGATTTCACTCGTCCTTTATAACAGATATGACGTAGTGGATGTCTTTAAAGAGTGCAGCGATGCTGTAAATGAGATTATGTATGAGAAGGAGTTCGCAGGATCCGCAATTTATCCGCAGTATGATGCAAACGGTTACTGCAGGGTGATCTATGCTGCAGAGGTCAGCGACTGGTCTGGCGCGACGGCAGGCGCGACCTATCAGTCGACGGTAACTTTTAATTTCAAGGTCAAAGAGTAAGGATAAGGAGTTCTTTGCGGTAAGCATATCTTTGGGGTGAGCATATGAAAAGAACAGTAAAACTCTTTTCTGCTTTACTGGCCGTCCTGCTGCTCTTTGCGGCTTTATCCCGGCCGGCATGTGCGGACGAGGGGAGTATGACCGTTACCACTGTCATACCCTGTACGGTCACGCTCAGCATCGGAGAAAACGGTTCGGTCACGGCAGATAATACCACGTATACGGGCGACGCTTCATTTCAGGCGGATCCGGATACGGTCCTCATTTATACCATCACGCCGGAGAAAGGATACGAGATCGACTGCGTTACCTATAATGGGGAAGACGTAATGTCTTCTGTCGCAGAGGGATCGTATACCGCGCCTGCGCTGACGGGGAATGCCGAACTTATCGTGACGTTTGCGCCGGCCGCCCATGTACACGAATGGGAGGATGACTATACCGTCGACAGGGAACCGTCATGCACGGAGGAAGGAAGCAAGTCCATCCATTGCAAGGGCTGCGATGAAGTGAAGGACAGCACGGCGATCCCGGCGCTCGGTCATGCCTGGGACAGCGGTGTGGTCACAAAAAAGGCGACTGAGACGGAGGCCGGACAGATCAAATATACCTGCACCCGCTGCGGCGCGGTCAGGTATGAGAAGATCCCGCCCAAGTCTTCTCCGAAGACCGGAGACGGGCGTCCCGTCGGACTGTGGGTCGGCCTTCTTTGTTTGAGCGGCGCTGTCATGGCGGCATTGCTGATCCGGAGAAGAAGGAAAGCAGGAAACTGAATAACGAAAAGCAGATAGAAGCAAGGCGACAGCGGAATGCTGCCGCCTTATTTTTTGGCTTGACAACAGAATATGTGAATGGTATATATTGTATTAAGACAGTAATAC
>JAFOIS010000248.1 GCA_017420605.1 Lachnospiraceae bacterium
GGCGACGAGCCTCAGTCAGGCGGTCAGCTTTTCCCTCCTTCTCTACCTGAATAAAACGCGGGGCGCGGTCCCGGTGAAGCTCCGGAAGGTGACGGTCTCGTGGCATTACGCCAAAAACATTTTCAAGGGAGGCATCCCTTCCCTTTGCCGCCAGGGGATCGGGAGCGTAGCGACGATCCTTCTCAACGTCGCCGCGCGGACCTACGGCGCGGCGTCGGCCGACGCGGCCATCGCGGCGATGGGCGTCGTGAGCCGCATCATGATGTTCGCGTATGCCGCGCTGATCGGCTTCGGCCAGGGCTTCCAGCCGGTCTGCGGAACGAATTACGGGGCCGGGAACTATAAGCGGGTGAAAGAAGCCTTCTATTACTGCGTCAGGATCGGCGCGGCCGTGCTGGCCGTCCTGTCGGTCCTGGGCTTCCTTTTTGCCGGCCCGCTCATCGGGCTGTTCCGCAACGACCCCGAGGTGATCGCGATCGGCGCGGTGACGATGCGGGCGCAGTGCATTTTCTTTACGCTCAATGCCTACGTCGTGATCGGGACGATGCTCCTGCAGACCATCGGCATGCCGCTTAAGGCGTCGATCGTGACGCTGGCAAGGCAGGGGATCTTCTTTCTGCCGGCGATCACCCTTCTGCCGCTTGCCTTCGGCCTCTTCGGCGTGCAGATCGCGCAGGCGGCCGCCGATCTGTGCAGCTTTTTCCTTGCGATCCCGCTTTGCCGGAGCGTGCTGAAGACGATGAACGAAGACGGAGGCGGCAATGCATAAGGAACGGCCTCTCGGAGAGATATTTCATGAGTTCCGGCGCAACCGGAACATTACGCTCAAACAGATCACGGACGAAAGCGTGTCCGCATCGCAGATCTCCCGGTTTGAGCGGGGCGAGACGGATATATCGCTGTCCCGGTTTCTGCGGGTCCTTGAAAACATGCATGTGGAAATGAGTGAGTTCATGGACGCCGTGCATGGTTACGACAAATCCGAAACGATCCGGTTCATGAGCCAGCTGGTCCCGCTGGAATACAGGCGGGACAAAGAAGGTTTTCAGCGTCTTTTTGGCGAGCAGAGGGAACTGTTTGAAAAGCATCCTTCGGTCTATCAGTACCATCTGAACATGATCCTGGCGCAGAGCTTCATATGCAAGTGCGACGAGACCGTACCGTTTCCCGAAACCTATCTTCAGGAAGTGACGGATTATCTTTTCGGCGTCGAAGAATGGAAGATCTATGAACTCATCCTCATCGGAAATCTCTATCTTTTTATGGACATCCCGCTTCTTCACAGAATGGGACAGGAGATCGTGAAAAAGCATGCGCAGAACGGCGCGAATACCGGGCTTGTCGTGATCACGCTTCTCAACATCTGGGAGACCTGCCTTCACAGAAATGAACTTGCGGCCGCTTCGTATTACAGGGACCGGATCCTCCCGCTGATCGCGGATGAGACCTGGCTTTATGAAAGGAATCTGTATCTTTTCCTTCAGGGGCTCATGCACTATAAGGGCGGTGAAAAAGAGACCGGTACAAAGGAAATGGAACAGGCGATACAGATCTATGAATGGCTCGGCTGCAGCCATCTTGCGCGGAATTACAGAGAAGACGTAAAAAAGCACGCCAACTGAATTTTGCATATATGCAAATTTTCGGAACCTCCCTTTGCGAAGAACTATAATCAGTTCATCGAAAGAGGGAGGTCTTTATCATGCGTAAGAAAGGGATCCGGAAAAATGAGGCGCTGCTCTGGTTCGGAAGCTGGACGTCCAGGATCGGCAATATCGTTTTCGACTATGCGAACAGCGTCAGCATCGTCGGGGCCTTTGCCGCAAAGCCGTGGATTCTGGCGGTCTATCAGAGCTCCGAAACGGTCATTCAGATCGTTTTCAACCTGGTCGGCGGCGCGAAGGCGGATAAAGGGGACCGTAAAAAGATCGTCATCATCACGGACGTCCTTGCGGCGTTTATCTGCGGTATCCTGAGCTTTTTCGTCGGTACCGGCTATATGGCGCAGGTGATGGTCATTGCCAATGCGCTGCTGGCGCTGGTGTATGCGTTCAACTCGCCGACCTACAGAGCCATGATCCGCGAGGTGATCGAACGGGACCGGATCGGCTTTTTCAACAGTATTGCGCAGGCCGGAAGCGGGATCATAAAGGTGACGGGACCGATCATCGGCGTCGGGCTGGTGGGCGTCATCGGCGTCCGGGGCGCGCTTCTTTTTGACGCCGGAACGTTTGCGGTATCCGCCGCGGCGGAGGCGATGCTTACGAGAGCGGCCGGGACCGCAGATCCGAAAAAGGAGAGAAAGAACGTCTTTGCGGATATCGCGGAAGGATTCCGGTATCTTTTCAGGGAAAAGCAGATCCTGTTCCTGGTCGTTCTTTCTTCTCTGGTGAATTTCTTTCTGGCAGGATACAATCTGCTGCTTCCGTACACGGACGTCATGTACGGCGGAGCGGGCGTGAACTTCTACAGTAAAGCGCTTGCGATGGAAGCGGCCGGGGGGATCCTCAGCTCCGTTGTCTGCGCAAAGCATGTCAACCGGTTCCGGGACAACATGAGGGCCCTGATCCTGTTTCTTTTCGGCACGGGCGCCTCTCTTGTGCTGGAGCCGCTTTTCGCCCTGACGGCAAATGTTTATCTGTGCCTTCTCCCGTTCGCGCTGTTCGGGATCATGCTGACCGCTTTCAATATTCAGTTCATGTCCTACGTCCAGGTCGCGGTCGGCGAGGCTTATCTGGGAAGGGTGTTCAGCATCATCTTTACCGTTGCCGTACTGTTCATGCCGGTGGGATCTTTTGTGTTTTCGTTCTTTACGGACGCCGGAAACGTGAACAGCTTTTATATCGTCGGCGGTGGGATCGTGCTCCTTTCCGTGTTGAGCGTACGGATGATACGGCAGAAAAAAGATACTTGACTCTTACGTAACGTCATAGTTTATAGTAATTGCAGAGGCAAGGGAGTGACGAACGATGAGGACCGTAAACGAAGTAAGCCGTCTGACAGGAGTGAGTATACGCACCCTGCAGTACTACGACAGGATCGGGCTGCTGCACCCGGCAAAATACACGGAGGCCGGCTACCGGCTGTATGACGATACGGCGCTGGAGAGACTGCAGCAGATCCTTTTCTTCAGGGAACTGGAATTCCCCCTGAAGGATATCCGGGAGATCATCGGCAGTCCCGGCTTTGACAGGAGCAAGGCGCTCGGCCAGCAGATCGAGCTCCTGAAACGGAAGAAGGAACACATCGAGAACCTGATCGAGCTTGCGGAAGGGATCAGATCATTGGGGGTGAGAAAATTGAGTTTTGAAGCGTTCGATACCAAAAAGATAGACGAGTATGCCGCGCAGGCGAAGGCCTCCTGGGGCGCGACGCCGGCCTATAAAGAATATGAAGAGAGGGCAAAAGGCCGGACAAAGGAAGATGACAAAAAGATCTATCAGGGCATGATCGATATCTTTGCCGGATTCGGGTCCGTCCGGAATACGGATCCGGCGTCGGAGACGGCGCAGGCACAGGTGAAAAAGCTGCAGGCTTACATTTCCGAACACATGTATACCTGCACAGAAGAGATCCTGGGCAGCCTTGGGAAAATGTACGCCGCCGGCGGTGAGTTTACAAAGAACATCGACAGTTACGGCGGAGAAGGAACGGCGGATTTCGCCGCAAAGGCGATCGAAGTCTACTGCAGATAGATCGAGAGGATATGAAAACGACCGGTATCATAAAATTTCTGTCGCTGCTCTGGCTTGCCGTGCTTCTGCGCTTAACGGTTTTCCGACCGGGCTGCTTTACCCACGGGCTTTTTTCGGGACGGCTCGAGTGGCAGGCCTTCGCCTATTATGCCGGACTGGTGCGCCGGGGCAGCTGGCGGTATTTTATCTATCTCTTCGGGGGGAACCTTGTGTGGTTCGCCCCGGCGGGGTTTCTGGTCAGGCTTCGGGGCGGGAAGCTGTGGACGGCTTTTCTTGCAGGTTTCCTGCTGTCCCTCCTTGTAGAGTCGCTGCAGTTTATCCTGGGTTCCGGCGTATCGGAAGCGGAAGATCTGATCCTCAACACAGCGGGTGCCGTGCTTGGTTTTGCCGCGGCAGCTGTCCTTATGCGATGGTATAATTTCAGATGCTTAAGACATGACAAAGAAAAGATGGATCAGGATCCCTGATCCATTTTTCCACGAATAATTCTAACAACTTCGGTTATATTATGTGTATTGATGTCAGCACCATCCTCCAGATAGGTAAGCAGCTGATTGCGGATCAGTGATTCAGCATTCTTTTGGGAATCGTACAGCCGTTTCAGTTCTTCGCGGCTCATTGCGCAGAGTTCACGAAACCGGTCAGCTGTTTTGGTATCAGGCGTTTTATGATACAGCTTTTGATAAGCGATCTCTATATCATTATAGGAGAAATGCGTACCGGCTTCGGTTTCTTCGAGCAGAATCCCGATTGCGTCTGAGAAGTCATTGCGATAGTCCCGGTGAGCAACCATTTTCATAGCAATCAGATAGACACCTGAAACGGTGCGAATCTCCAAAGACTTATTATTGAGCCAGCAAAAATGGCGTGAAACTTCTGTAAGCATATCAGAATAAGAAGCAGTCTTCACAAAATCGGTGTTCATCCAGTCGCGGGGAAGATTGTTTTCATCCGCAAATCGCGTAATCACATCTTTAATTCCCGAAGCAGCCCGGAGGATCACGTCGAAATCCTGCGTGCTGTCTCTAAACGTATAGTTCAGCATGATGCTGCCGCCGCCTACAATGATAATTTCCGCCGGGGCTTTTCCGAAGGCTCTTCGGTATTCCTTTGCAAACCGCCGGATAATATCCATAGCGTTTGTCCGGGTGATTTTTACCTTAGACTGCATCATAAAGATCTCCTTCATAAATATTGAATCTCAGGAACTCCTCGATGCAATTCTGTTTATCAGCATCCAATAAGGAGGAATCACCTACATAATACGGCTGTGTCAGTTTCATTTTTCGGACATCATCATATTTGTCGCAGAGAGGGATGTCGTTTTTTCTGCTGATATAATCTACGGCTGCAACCAGATACAGTGCTTTCAGATAATCTTCGTGCCGCAAATATACGGAAACGTCATCGCTCTCGATGATTTTCAGAATGCAGTCCAGTTCGTTGCTTTTGATCCGGTGGTGGAGGTTATTGCGGAAAGTCTGGAAGTCTTCCTTCTCATATACGATCTCATCCGGACGGTAGCCCAGAAAACGGGCAAGTTTTGCCACGGTGAAATAAGAACAGGTCCCGATATCGACCTGGCCCTTAATGATCGGATATAGTGTTGCATATGGAATATCGCTTTGGATCGAGCAGGCCCGGATATTTGTCTTTCTCTTCTTTAACTCTTTCTCAAAATTCATGGATAAGGCCTCCTTTTCTTTTGCACTTTCATATTATCGGTTGACCGATAAAAAATCAAGCGGTTTAAATGGACGCTTCTGCAAAATTTATACCGGAAGTATAATGACAAATGATTTTTTCCGTGTTATAGTGGTCGACGGATCAAAAAAGGACCCCGGGTCCGGAAAGGAAAGGCAATGCTGCTGATACATACGTACAACTTCAGAGATTCGTATCGTCTGAGTGAGCTTCAGGGTACGATTATGCCCGCAGCGAAGAAAGCTGAATGGCTTCCCTCAACATGCCTTATTATGACCGGATCAGGTGGATATCTGGAACCAGGCGCCTTTTTGCGTACTGGAAAGATCAGATAAAACAGTTTACATTGCCGAGACTGCCGCTTGTCCGATAGACAGGCGGCTTTTTTGTGCGCAGCTATGTACCATGCGCAGACAGGAGGTGTGAAATGTTTGAAATTCCTTTGATTAATACTATCGCGACCGGACGGAACATCGACAGGCTGCGGATCGCAGCCGGCATGTCCGTAAAGGATATGCAGATGGTCTTCGGCTTCGCGACGCCGCAGGCGATCTACAAGTGGATCCACGGATCGGCTATGCCGACCATCGATAACCTGGTGATTCTGTCCGCGCTGTTCGGCGTTTCCATGGAGGAGATCATCTCCGTGGAGACCGCGGCAGAAAAGTGCGGCTGAAGATACGGCGGTGGGGCGTCGACCCGCCGCCCTGTGGGATGCATACAGCAAAGCAGCTTCCGTAAAGCACATGACTGGTAATCATGAAATCTGCATCCTGAAAACAGAGTGACCCTTACAGCAAAGCATTGAGGTTAAACAGGCTAATAATCTGTTCATCGGTTCGAGTCCGTAATGAAAAGGGTCATGAATGAAATCAGCGGAAACCCTCAGGAGGGTACCATTATGGCGCAGCAAGTGCGCCGAATTAAGGAAAGGAGGAGATGACTATGAATTTCGCTGAAGCAGCGCGAAGGAATGCTGCATTTACAGAAACAGAAAACGGAGCCGTGGCTTTAAACACCACCGGCGATGCCCGGCTGGATTTCTTCGGAACGGCCGGTTCCCTCCGCGGCGCGGACGAAGAGCGGATCACCCGTCTTTTCTCCGAAGCCTACCGGGAAGATCCGCTGTTCGCGACGAAGATTGCGTTCTATGCGCGTGACGTAAGGGGCGGGCTGGGCGAACGCCAGACCTTCCGTACGCTTCTGCCGTTTATGGCAAAGTACCACCCGGAAGCGCTGCGTCCGAACCTGGACCTGATCGGCGTGTACGGCCGTTTCGACGATCTGTACAGCCTGGTCGGCACGCCGCTGGAAAACGAGATGTGGGCCGCCATGAAGGCGCAGTTTGAAGAGGACCGGCAGAACCTTATTGCAGGCAATGCCGTCTCCTTGCTTGCGAAGTGGATCCGGACCGCGGACGCCTCTTCCGAAAACACCCGGAAGATGGGGATCCTGACGGCGCAGAAGCTCGGCTACTCCGTATACGAGTTCAAGCGCCTGGTGCGCGCGATGCGCAAGAGGATCGGCGTCGTGGAA
>JAFOIS010000249.1 GCA_017420605.1 Lachnospiraceae bacterium
CCGATCGAACTTATCACGAATCTCCGGACGGCGGATGTCTTCGGTACGGGCTATACGGACATCGTCTGTGCGGGCGGCGGCTGTATCTATATCTTCCGGAACCGCGGCGGGAAATTCTCAGCCGGAGACGTTGTGAAAGTCGAATATCCGGGAGCGAAGACCCAGTTCTTTGCGGGCCGGCTCGGCTGCGATATCGCCGATATCGACGGCGACGGTATCAATGAACTTCTCGTCGGCACGACATGCAGTCTCGATATCCGCAAGGTCACGGATCTTTCAAAGCCCTGGCAGAAGATAGACGGATTCGCGTGCAGCGGCGTCAAGGCCGCGGATCTGCGCCATACCGGCAAAATGGACATCGCGGCCGTCTGTTATGCGACCGTCAAGTCCTACGATACCGATTCCTTCATTTTCGAAAATACCGGCGATGACGTCTATTCCTTCGGGCATGTGCAGCGCATCCCCTGCCATGGTCCGGTCAACGTGGAGATCGCCGACCTTGATCATGACGGCGAGGCGGAGCTTATCGTCTGCAACACCATGGGCGGACCGAACCAGAACGACCCGGAATTCCCGGTCTTCTGTTACTACGGCACGCCGGATCTCATTTACCATGAAGAAAACCGCGTCGATTACCCGGTCAACTGCGGCGCTTACTCGTACGCTTCCGGCGACGTGGACAATGACGGTTATCCGGAACTTGTCGTGACGGGATGGGACGACTTCCGTGTTTTCAAGGGAACGGAAAATGGTCCGGATCCGAAGAACTATTACGCCGTTCACGACCGGTACGGGCGGATGCCGGGCGGCGTGATCCTTGCGGATTTCAATCACGACGGCTGGCTCGACGTGCTTATGACCTGCAGATCGAACAGGGAGACCTGTGAAGACGCGGCGGTTCTTTACTTCGGCGGACCGGACGGCTTCTCGGAGGACCGCTGCCAGTTCCTGCCGGTGCGGATCGGCTGCGCGCAGTCCGTCGTGTGTGTGGATCTCGACGGCGACGGATATCTCGATCTGGCCTGCTGCGACCAGGAGGGCTATGTATCCATCCTGTACGGCTGCGAAGAGGGCTTTGATCTTTCGCGCGGGGTCAGGCGGGTGGAAATGAAAAACCGGAACGGCGCGGAGATCATCGGCCTCACTGCGGCGGATATCAACAAGGACGGGAAATACGAGCTCATTTCCACGGGCGCCGGGCATTATACCCGCAAGAAGAGCTACATGAACATCCTCTACGATCCGGACGAAGGCTTCCCGGTCGAAAAGCAGATCTCCGTCGACGTCGGCGGCACCACGGGATATGTTTCCTTCGCCGATCTTCGGCATACCGGCTCGCTCGATCTCATCCTGCCGTTTTATTCTACGACCGAGACCCGCGAGCTGCCGATGCGCATCTTCTTCAACGACGGGAAGGGCAATTATGATTTCGAGCATCCGCTGTCCATCCCCTGCATGAGTTCGATCGCCTCCATGCCTATCGATTTATCGAGGAACGGGTATCCGGATCTTTTGGTCTGCTGCCACCGCACCGACATCGGACACATCGTGCAGTCCTATCTTTTCATGAACGGGCCGGACGGCCTCGACCTGGAACATCCGCAGAAACTCTGGGGCTACGGGCCGCACGATTATACGCGGAACATCATTTACAACGCCATGGACCGGACAGAGAGCGAGTATTATACTTCGCCTGCGATCGCGCTGGACGACGTGCCGGAGAAGATCGCCTGGGAAGCCGAAGAGCCGAACGGAACGAAGCTACGCATGCGCGTGCGTTTCGCGGAGGACGAGCAAAGCCTTGCCAAGGCGCCCTGGTCGGAGCCGGTCGAAAACGGCGCGGATCCTGCGGCGCCGGAAGGCGCGGCCTTCCTGCAGTATCAGGCGGAGTTCTTCGCGCCCTGCGCCTGCGGCAGCCCGAAGCTTACGAAAGTCGAGATCTTATAGCATCCGTCTTACAGAACATGTCAGAAATGGAATCAAAGGGAGGAAATGATAAGGATGAAAAGAGGGTTTGTACCGGCGCTGGGCACGCCGCTGGATGAAAACGGACACCTGATCAAAGAAAGCTATGAAAGGCAGATAGAACTGATGATCGGCGCGGGCTGCGTCGGCCTTCTTTCCATGGGTTCCATGGGCCAGCAGGCGTTTCTGCTGCCGGAGACCTGCGTCGAGACGGCGGAGTGCGCGGTCCGGGCGGCCGCGGGCCGCGTTCCGGTTTTCTGCGGCGCCATGGATAACTCCATTGCCCGCGCGAAGAGACGCATCGCGGCCATGGAGCATCTCGACGTCCACGCGTTCGTGCTGACGACGCCGTATTATGAAGTCGATACGAAGGAACAGGTCCTGAAGTATTTCCGCGAAGTCGCGGCTTCGACGAAGCACGGCATTTTTCTCTATGACCTGCCGGGCGTCACGAAGTTCAAGATCACGCTGGATATGGTGAAAAAGCTGCGGGAGACCACGCCGAACTTTATTGGCATGAAGAGTGCCGATATCAACATGCTCCGGAAGATCCGTCTGGATCCGGCGTTCGAAGGCTTCGAGATCTTTTATTCGGGCCTCGACAACATGGACGTCGCCTATCCGTGGGGCGTCGGCAATATCCTTGACGGCATGTTCACCTGCACGCCGGCCACGACGAAGCGATTTATCGACGCGATGGAAGCGGGTGACAGGGAAGCTGCCGGAAAGGCGCTCAACGAGATCCTCGATCTCCGTGATTATATGTGTGAGCTGGATCTGTGGCCGGCGTACAGCGCGGGAATGAACCTGCTCGGCTGCAGCGGGCTGCACGCTCCGGACTGGTCGGAGGCAAGTCCTGCGGATGTCGTCGAAAAGGTGCGGGAAGTTATGCTGAAGATGGGAGAGCCTGTCGTCTGAAAGGACGCGGGCAGAGACTGAACGCCTGGCGGGATCATGCCGCCAAAAACCGAAAAATCAGGGAGAACCGGATCATTGGAACACAGAACGGAAGATGGGAGGCGGAAAACTGCGACAGGACATGTGTTCCTGTTATGCTATCTGCTTTATGCCTCGATCTATATCGCGCGGCTGAATCTTTCCATGGCGGCTCCGGGACTTGTGGAGTCCGGGATCCTCGACACGCAGAAGATCGGCATTCTCGGCGGCGCCTTTTCCGTGATCTACGCGGCCGGACGGCTGTGCAACGGGATCCTCACGGACCGCATAGCGCCGTACGTCATGATCGGACTCGGGCTGATCATGACGGGATGCGCGAATCTTCTGGCCGGCATTTTCCCGCCGTTTGTCCTGCTGTTTCTTCTCTGGGGCCTTAACGCGTGGGCGCAGTCCATGCTCTGGAGCGCCGTGATGTGCGTCGTGTCGGCGGTTTATCCGGGAGAAAAGTCTAAGAAGATGGCTGCCCGGATGGTCTCTTCGGTCGCGGCGGGCAATATCGCGGCGATCCTTCTCGACACCTGGTTTATTGAAACGATCGGCCTTGCGGCAGCCTTCTTTATTCCGGGACTCCTCACCGCGGCGTTCGGGATCCTGGCCTTTTTCATACTGCGCGGCATCCGCCCGTCCGGCGGTACGTCGGGGCACCTGTCCGTCCTGAAGATGCTCGGCATAGGGCCGGTCCGGAAAGCCGTCTGGCCGTCCTTTCTGCACGGCCTTATAAAGGACAGCGTGAGCCTGTGGATGACGGTCTTCTTTGCCGACCGGTACGGCCTCGATCTGCGCAGTATGGCGCTGTATATCCTGTTCATCCCCGTCATAGGACTTGCGGCGAGGATCGCTTATCCGTTCATTTACCGTCTGTTCTCCGAAGATGAGGAGAAAACGGCGTTCTATTCGCTTCTTGTCATGGCGGCCTCCTCCGCCTTCCTGCTTTCGGGGATCGGCGGGCCTGTGCCGGCCATCGTGTGCCTCAGCCTTATTTACGCGGCCGCTTCCATGGTCAATACGTCCTATATCTCCGTCTTTCCGATGCGTTACGCCGCAACAGGCAACGTCGCGTCCGCAAGCGGGCTTCTCGATTTCGTAACGTATCTGGGGCACGGGCTCGGATCCCTTCTCTTCGGTTTTCTCATCGCGCATTTCGGTTACGGCGTCATGTTTGCGCTATGGTGCGTGGCCGCCGCTCTGGCCGCCGGAATTATCCGGTTTGTGCGCGCAGAAACGTGAATTCGAGTCCGCCGATGGCGATCCGGTCCCGGTCGGATAAGCGTACCGGCGTGTTCGGGGGAAGAAGCTCCCCGTTCAGCGCCGTCCCGTTTCTGCTGCCGAGATCCTTCAGATACCAGTCGCCGCCGCGGCCGGCAAGCTCCGCGTGCAGGCGGCTGATGCCGGGCTGTGAAAGCACGACATCAGCCAGTTCGGCACTTTTTCCGATACGGTGTTCCCCGGGCGGGAGAATGACGGGCGCCATCACGGCGTTTTCCGCGCGGAGGCACGCCGCCTTATCGTCTCCGTTTTTCAGAATGGTGGTTTCGGTACCGTAGGAGGCGGCCCGGGGCGGCTCCGCTGCCTTGCGGTCCTTATCCGCAGTATGTTCCGCCGGCACGTCCGGTGACGGTGCCGTATGCGGCGCATCCTTGGAAGGGGCGTCCGGATCCGGGATCATCAGCGGGCCTGCGGCTCCGCCGGCGCGTCTCTTTCGCGTTTTCTTAAGGAGAAAGAGAAGAGAGGCGGACGCCGTAAGGAGCATGGCGCCTGCCGCAAGGATCCCGGCCAGGGGAAGCGTTATGCCGGACAGGCGGTGGAGGACGGCGAAAGTCAGGACGCAGAGGGCAAGGCCGGCGGGAACAAGCATAAGAAGGAGGCGGACGGCCTCTTTCTTTTCTGTCCGCGCCGCCGGAAGAGGGCTCTTCCTGCACCCGGATGCCGGAGATGCCTGGATACGGGGAGCAGACAGGAAATCCGACGCGACGGACGGAACGTCCTGCGGCGGCATGGGGCGCTCAGGCCGGGATCCGGCCGGCTGTACCGGCGGCACCGGGGAACCGTCTTCGTCGCCGTCTGTCCGGCCGGCGGCCGTATAGAGGACCGAAAGAAGACGGGGAAGATCGCTGCCGGATCGGGCGGCGCAGTATAGCCGGAAGAGAAGCAGGGCGGCGCTGTCATCTTCCGGATCGGCAAGCGGGAAGAGAGAAAGGAAGAGCGCGGCGAGCGGATCGCCGTCCTCCTTTTTCTCCCAGGGATAGAGGACGAGCTTAAGGCGCGTCAGGGACACGTTGACAAAAAGATACGGCGCACAAAGAAGCACGTCGCCGGCGGTAAGCAGGCTGTCCGCAAGGCCGGAAAGCGCGGTAAGGAGGAGCTCCGCAAACGACTGAAGCTGCGGAAAGCGCAGCGAATACGGACGGACCAGGTCGGAAAACGGAAGATAGCCGGAAATATCGTACCGGAGGGAGACTTCACCGTTGAGATCTTCGCGGCGGCAGGGGAGCAGCGCGCCTCCGGGAGAGGACAGAAGGAGCCGGTAACGGTAGTCGTCCGCGGGCAGGGGGACCTCCGGTCCGATGCAGAAACAGTTTGCCGAAAGGTTTCTCATATACCAGGTCTTCATGGGGATGCCTCCTTTTTTATGGCTTTGGCGTTTCGGAGCGCCCGGATGGGGAGCAGTTTTTCATAGACGGCGGTCGTTTCATAAGACGCGCCTTTTCCGGAAAGAAGAGGCCGCGTACGGATCCGGACGGAGACGGAACGTGCCGCCGCATTCTCCGTGCGTACCGGATCTTCCGCGTCGGAATAGATCAGGAAGGGAAGCACGGGCTCTTTTCCGGTGACCGCGCTTTCCAGGGCGCAGGCGCGTATGAGATTCCGGTCGTGCAGGTGGAAAGCCGCAAAGAGCAGCATAAAAAGGACCAGCAGGATGACCGGCATAAGGAGCGCGACTTCTACGGTGAAGGACGCGCGGAGGGTGCGGCGGGACATAAGGTTCTCCTTTCAGGCGGAAAAAAAGAGGAAACAGACGAACCCCGCAAGGAGGAACGGCAGAAACGGAAGAGGATCCGCATACCGGATCTTCCGGAGCGTAAGAAGAGGGATCACGGTCATAAAAACGATAAACAGCGCCGTAACGAGGATCAGTGTCACCGAAAGCAGGGGATAGAATAAACCGAGGATAAAGACGCAGAGCGCGTCTCCCGTTCCGATCGCGCCGCGGGTACAGCGGGACACTGCAAGAATGAGCAGCCCCGGCAGAAACGACGCAAGGACGCGCAGAGGGGGATCGGCGCGCATAAAGAGCGTATAGTAAAGGCCTGCCGCGCCTGCGGCGGCCGCGAGGGCCGGCGGCAGCACCCTGTGCCGGAGATCGGCCAGGGAAGAGGCGGCAAGAAGGAGCAGTACGGCGATCTTCGGGAACATAAAACCTCCTCAGCTGCCGGAGCGGGCCGCACAGCGCGCGCACAGGGGAAGACCCTCCGCGTCATCGGCGGATACGATCCGTACGTGACGGGTCAGCGCCGGATCGTTCATGTCGGGATAATAGCAGTCGCCTTTCTCCGTGACGTAGACCGGCCCTCTGTAACCGGCGGGAAAACCGTCGCATTTCCGGTACGGTCTTCCGTAGGCGTTGCGGAGCGCGCCGACGGAGGAGGTGTCCGCCTCATAGACGGCCAGCGACAGATGGGTGCAGTCCGCGTAAAGGTGATATACCGAAGCGTATTCGGTGAGATAGACGATCCGTGCATCCCCCGCCGATCCTGCTCCGGAAGAGGCGTCGTCGCCGCGCCAGACCCGGACGCGGGCGCGCAGGGGAAGGCGGAGCGAAAGGCCGGGCAGGATCGTTACGGGAAAGGAGACGGTACAGGTCTCCGCAAGGTCGATCCATTCGGACGGCAGGTCCGTAAGGGAAGCCGCGCAGGCCGCTTCCCGCGCGCGGTTCGAAAGGCGGACCGCGGCCGCGGCGTAATTGCCGCCGGCGTCCATGAGCGAGAAGAGCATCAGGAACGTAAGGAAAAAGAGCGGCAGGGAGAGTGCGCACTCCGCGGTAAGAGAAGCCGGGAGAGAACACGGGAGATCACGGGATGCTTTCGTTCCGGACTCTGAAAGAGCGGTTATTGATTCTGATGAGCTGCCTGTGAGAGGAGAAGGGCTCTTCATTTCGCGCGAGCCGTATTGTATGTGGGGTTGACGTGTAAGACCGGACGAAAGCATCCCGTGATCCCTCATGCGCCTTTGCGGTAGGACTGGCGGCCGACGACAGTGACGTGCAGCATTTCTTCGATATGGACGTCCATGGACAGTTCGATCATGTCAAGGCATCCGTCGATGCGGAACGAGGGTCGGGCGTACCGGACGCGGATCGTATCCTCGATCATGGCGGGTACCCGTTCCCGGAGTTCCTGATAATTGCAGGTGCACAGCAGCATCCGGAGATACGCTTCATACCCAAGGCCCGACGGATCGTCCCTGAGCAGGGTATCCGGCTCCGAAAGGACGAGCGGCAGCGTTTCGAAGGTAAGCTGCGTTCCGTCCCGGTGGAGGAGCGGCACCCGGAAGCCGGCAAGCAGCGCCCGGACGTCCAGCGCGCCCTGGGTCCAGGCCAGCGCGCCGATGAGAACGGCGGAGAGGGCGGGCGTAAGCTCCGGGATGCCTGCGGACGCACAGAGCGCTTCCGCGGTCGACCTCGCCTCCTGCATAGTCTTTCCGTCGGAAAGAAAGGTGATCATCGCGGCGCCGCAGCGGATGCGGTGGAGCGAGCGGACGCACTCTTCAAGATTCTCCGTATCGCTCTTCTTCCCGAAAAGAAGGTACTCCGTCTGATAGGCGAGCGAGGCGGTCTTTGTCGGCTCCCGGAACGAGGCGAAATGCCGGAGGAGGTATTCCGAAAGAAGCAGTCTGTCCGTCCCGTGCTCCGCGCTCCCTGCCGGGCGCTGCAGACCGACGGCCGGAAAGGGCGATAGGGAGGAGGGCGCAAACCCTTCCGGAAGAGAACTGCCGGAAATGCTGTCCGGATCCCGCACCGCAAAGGTAAGGAGCGAAGAGGCGCGCATCTTCCGGAGAACGCCGAGCCGCCGGCCGGCTTCCTCCCCGGAAAGGGAAGGCGTATGAGCCGGCGGCGCATCCTGCGTTTCCGCCTGCGGGGCGGCGCCTGCGGGCGCGGAGGCGCTGCCTGCCGCCTTTTCCTCCCGTGCCTTTTCGATATCGCGCAGCAATGCGTCTTTTTCTTCCGTAACGGCGTCTTCGCCCGCCTTCTCCAGGGAAGACAGGGAGGAAGCGTCCCGCCACACAGAGCCGGAAAGCAGCTGTACCGCCTGTACCCCGAGCGTATCCTCCATGAATTCCACCGCCTGCCGGAGCAGGGCGTCCCCGTTTTCGCCGCACAGTGTGCCGGCGGCCGTGACGGAGACGCCCTCCATGACAAGATCCGGCCATGCGGCGTATCCGGTAAGGAGCGTTCCGGGATGAAGAATCAGTTCCGCGTTTTCACGGACGTCGGAAAGGCAGCGTCCGAAATCGGGACCGTTCTCATTCCCGGAGAGCGCGAAGAGGTCGAAGGATCCCCAGAGATCCCGGTCATAGCGGGACAGAAGGGAATAGACCGCCTGGTCCAGCGCGTTTGCCGCCAGTACCCTTCCGGATGCCGTCGCGACCGAGGAAAAAACCGCGGCAAAAAGCGTAAGGAACACCAGGGAGCACAGGCTCAGAAAGACGGTGATGCTGCCCCGCAGCGCGCGAGAGGGCATCAGACCTGGTTGCTCTGGCTGACGACCTTGCCCAGGATAGTGTGGACAAGGGAGATCAGCTGCTGCTTGAAGATCAGGACGAGCGCGATGAGGACGAGGAGGATCAGGATGACCTCCACGACGCCGACGCCGTCTTCTTCCCTGAAAAAACGCTTCATTTCATTCATTTTCCGTACCGTGCCGCAGATCGGGTGCTGCCTGCCGCGGAAAGCGGCGGCGGGACCGGCAAGCCTCTGCGGCCTGCTCCTTTCGAGATTGTGCTTTCCGGCCCCTGTCCCGTATGACGGGACTGTCATAAGGTTCTAAATCCCCAGCGCGCAGAACGCCGGAATGATGAGGACGGCGAGGACCACGCCCAGCATAAGGAGCATGGGAAAGAGGAGCTTCGTGGTCGCTTCCTCCCCGCGCACCTTTGCCCGGAGGCGTTCTGCTTCAAAGGCGTCGCGCGCTTCCTTCTCCAGAAGGAGCAGGGCCTCCTCCCCGCCGCAGGTAAGATGCGTCACAAGGAGCGAGGAGAGCGTGCGGTAGCGGCTGCCGAGCGATTCTCCCGCAAGCTGCAGTGCGTCCTCCTCCGTAACACCAAGGGCGAGGGCGCGGGAGACGGCAAGGACCGCCTCGTATCCGGGACGCGGCGCGCCTCCTTTTTCAAGGTCCTTTGTATAATCGTCCGCGATCATCGTGACGGTGTTCCGAAGACTGATGCCGGCACGGAGATAGAGCGCGATCTTATCCGTAAGGACGGGATAGTCCGCGTTTGCCCGGCCGCGGTTTGCCGCTTCCGCGCTGCGCTTCTTTTCCTTCTCGAGAAGCGGGAGGAGGCACGCGGCAAGCAGACCCGAAAGAAGGACCAAAAGAGGCGTTCCGGACGGCGACGACCTCCAGCGGATCTTTGCTCCTTCAAAATACGAGGGAAGAGGGATCCTCCGGGCGGCAGGATCCGCACCGGCGGCCGCACCCCGTACGGCGGAAGCAAAGCGCGCCTCTTCCGAAAGATCTCCGGGCACAAGGCGGATGCGGTAGACGAGGATACGGGAGACGTCCTGCAGCGAGAGCGTGACGTAAAGGGATGTGTCGGCGCCCTCCCCGGGAAGGCCCTCGCCCGGCGTTCCGTCCGCATGGAGCAGCGCGGTATCCTCCGGCATATAGGACAGCCGGACCGGATTTCCCGGCAGAGAGGCCGGAAAGGAGAGCGGCGCCGAAACACACGTCGTATCACCGCCCGGGAAGACCGCGTCAGGAAGCCGTTCCTCCGCGTCCCTAAGGAAGGCTTCCGTCTCTGATGCGGAGTACCGGAGCGGGTCGACGCGGACCGTGACCTCTCTTTTCGTTCCGCTTATTTCCGCCGTAAGACGGGCGTCGTAGGAGACGCCGTCATAGCCGTCGCGGATAAGGACGCCGTCCCTGAGCGGGTCGCGTACGGTCTCCGCGATCCAAAGCGATGCGGCGAGCACGACGGAAGCCGTCGCGCAAAGGAGCATGGCGCGCCGCGTTTTCGGCGGCACCGCATGCAGAAACGGAATTCGCCCCGCAAGGCGGGCGGCATATTTGCGAAAGAACATCCTACACCTCGAAAGCAATGATCCGTCTGCCCCAGAGAACGGCAAGAAGGTACACGATGAGACAGGCCGTCATGCACACGCAGCCGAACGCGTTTCCGTAAAGGACGTCGAGAAAACCCGGAGACGCATACCGCATATAGAGCAGGATCGCGCAGGGAATGACGGACAGGATCGTAAGTTCCAGTTTTCTCGCGGCAAGGGCTCCTTCGATCTCTTCCCGGACCTCCAGACGCGTCCGGATGCGCGTATCGCAGGCGTCGATGAGACGGCACAGATCCCCGCCGGAGCGGATGCCGAGCGATAATACGGCGGCAAGGTCGCGGATCTCCGGAAGAGCCGTCGAGGCGGCGAAGCGGGTGAAAAGATCCTCGGGCGGGACACCGAGGGAAATGCCTTCGCAGATCTTCCGCACCGCGCGCGTTAAGGGATGCGTTTCTCCCAGGGAGATCGCCAGGGACTTTTCGCATTCCGGAAAGGCGCCGCGCGCCGAAAAGCCGGAGCGGAATGAAAGTGAGAGCGCTTCCAGAAGTTTCGTGAAATCAGCCCGGAGAGTGCGCTCGCGTTTCCGCCGGACCTCCGAGCGGATGACGGCAAGGAAGATAGGCAGGAGCGGCATAAGGAACAGGGCCGCGGGCAGCGAGCGGTAAAACAGGAAGGACAGAAGAAGGATCAGCGCAAGCGACGCGGCGAGGGCGGCAAGATAGTCTCCCGTGCCGAATACGAGTCCTTCGTAGAGCCCGGTCTCCTTACAGGGTTTCCGGAATGTTATTTTCAGCTTCTTCATGCGGCGTTATTCCTTTATCGGGCGAAAATATCCTGCCCGTTCTGTATTTT
The DNA here is from genome assembly GCA_017420605.1 of Lachnospiraceae bacterium. Classification (GTDB taxonomy): domain Bacteria; phylum Bacillota; class Clostridia; order Lachnospirales; family Lachnospiraceae; genus Chordicoccus. Next base: position 11,054 of record JAFOIS010000249.1, read on the forward strand.
TCCGTGTTCCTAAGGCAGCCCGTGCGGACAAGGCGCCCTTCCTCCGGCCGGTAGACGAACAGGGGTTCGATGAGAAAAGCGCTGCCGTTTATACCGCAGAGCTCGGCGATCTCCGTTACGCGCCGCGTACGGTCCGGCAGGCGCCTGAGATGGACGATCAGGTCGATCCCGGAGGCGATCTGTCTGCGGACGGCCTCCGGCGGAAGGGCGCAGCCCAGAAGGACCATCGTCTCAAGGCGGGACAGCGCGTCCTCCGCCGAATTCGCGTGGATCGTGGACAGAGAACCGTCGTGGCCGGTATTCAGGGCCTGCAGCATATCGACCGCCTCCTCGCCGCGTACTTCGCCGACGATGATCCGGTCGGGCCGCATCCGCAGCGCTCTACGGATCAGCCGCCGGATGGGGATCTGCGGGGCGCCCTCCATGTTGGCCTCTTTTGCTTCGAGGCGGACGAGATTCGGCAGACCGCACAGCCGCAGCTCGGCGTTGTCCTCGATCGTGATGACGCGATCCTCCGCGGGGATGGCTTCGGACAGCGCGTTGAGGAAAGTCGTCTTTCCCGCCGAGGTGGCGCCGCTGATCAGGAACGAGTAGCGCGCGCGGACCAGAAGGCGGAGGAGCGCTGCCGCTTCCGCGGAAAGGCTTCCGGCTGCCATAAGGTCGTCCAGCGTCAGGGTCTTTTCCGGAAAACGCCGTATGGTAAGATACGGCCCGTCCAGGGCGACCGGGGAGGAGACGGCGTTGATGCGGCTGCCGTCGGGCAGGCGGGCGTCCACGATCGG
>JAFOIS010000250.1 GCA_017420605.1 Lachnospiraceae bacterium
CTTCTCGGACAGGTGGAGGAAGCGATCACCGCGCTCCAGACGACGCCGGCCTGGCAGTTTCTTATGGGCGGCGCAGAGCGGATCTTCGCGATCCTCCTGCACCTTGCCCTTTCGGTCTTCGTCTGGTTCGCCGTTAAAAATAAAGATAAGCGGTATCTGTTCCCGTTCGCGATCCTCGTGCACGCGCTCGTGGACGGAGCGACCGTGATCCTGTCCGAAAAGGACCTGCCGATCTACGTACTCGAGGCCGTGGTCGCCGTTCTTGCGCTTGCCGCTTTCTTTTCCGCGCTGCGCCTCTACCGGAAGGAAGAAGCTGAAAATGCCGCTCCGGAGGAACCCGGAACGGCGCAGGGATAAACAGGGCTGCGGCAAGAAAAGGCATCCGGGCTGAAGTCTCAGTCGGATGCCTTGAAATTGTAGACCGGCTTCATCACGTCGATGATGTCCACGGAATCGCGGATCACGCCGATGATATCCTCGAGGGACTTGTACGCCATCGGCGCCTCGTCCAGGGTGGCCTCGCTGACGGACGTGGTGTAGACCCCCTTCATCGTCTCGCGGTATTCCGCAAGCGACAGCCGCTCCTTCGCGGCGGAGCGGGACATGATCCTGCCCGCCCCGTGCGGCGCGGAGAAGTTCCATTCCGCGTTTCCCTTTCCAACCGCAAGGACGCTCCCGTCCCGCATGTTGATCGGGATCAGCACCTTTTCCCCGGCGTGGGCGGCGATCGCCCCCTTCCGGAGGATCATCTCCTCCGTATCGATGTAGTTATGGATCGTGTGGAAGGCTTCGCCGCCCTCGATCCCGGCGCGCGCAAGGAGGATCTCCGCCATTTTCTCGCGGTTCCTTCGCGCGAAATGCTGGCAGACCTCCACGTCGAGCAGGTAATCGGCAAGGTACTCTCCGTAGAGGAAGCATAAGTCCTCCGGGATCGTCGCCTCTTTCCGCTCCCACGTCAGCTGCTTCAGCGCGGCCTCGATCTCTTTCCGCCGCCCCTGTTCCTTATAGGTGCGGATGAGCTCGTCCCTCTTGCGCAGATACGTCTCCTTGCCCATATTGAGGTCAACGGCAAGGCTCTGGTAGAACTCGGCGACCTGCTTCCCGAGGTTGCGGCTTCCGCTGTGGATGACAAGATACTTCGTTCCATCCGCTGCTTCATCGACCTCGATAAAGTGATTGCCGCCTCCCAGCGTCCCGAGGCTCCGCTCGAGGCGCTTCGTGTCCTTAAGGCTCCGGTAGCACCGAAGCTCCTCCAGATCGAAGCGCTCCTGCCTTCCCTCCCAGACGTTCATCCCGGAAGGGATATAATGCGCCGCCTCGTCGAGCTTTTCGAAATCGACCGCCGCCCTGCCGAGATTCACGGTGTACATGCCGCAGCCGATGTCGACGCCCACGATATTCGGCACCGCCTTGTCCGTGACCGTCATCGTCGTTCCGATCGTGCAGCCTTTTCCGGCGTGGACGTCCGGCATGATCCGGATCCGGCTTCCTTCCGTGAATTCGTAGTCGCACATGCGCCGGATCTGCGCGACCGCCTCTTCCTCGATCACGGCCGCATAGCAGATCGCGGTATTGACTTTTCCTTTTATCTCAAGCATATTGCTCACTTCCTTTTTCTTATGCGACCGTGATCGCCGCGTACCGCTCGGAGCCGATGATCTTTTCCATCGCTTCGACCGGATCCAGCCCGACGCAGTTCATGACCTCATGGAATACCGCCGCGGACTGGCCGCTTACCAGCTGTACGCCCCGGCGGCTCCTGTCGGCGTGGAAGACGTCGTGACGGCTTGCCACGTTCCAGAAAATGACGTTCGGGATCCGGTAGCCGTACCTTCTGAACCTTAAGGACATCATATCATAAAACGTCCAGTTCCTGTCGCCGCAGAAGTCGATCTCCATGTCGGAAATGACGATCAGCGACTTCGGCATATCCTCCGGCGCCACACGGTTCTTTACCGCGATCTCCAGCACGTGTTCGAAGGCCGCCTTCAGGTTCGTGTTGTTCTGCCAGTCGCGCATGTTGATGCTGCGGATCTTCTGCGCCAGGGTCTCTCCCCTGATCACCTGGATCCGGGACGTTCCGGAGAACGACATGAACATGCCCCTGTACGGGCCGGTGTTCCGCTCGGCGAAGTATACCGCGAGACCCACGGAGGTCGCCATCGGCCGTCCGAACATGGATCCGGAGGTGTCCGCGATGACGAGCGCATTTGTTCCCGCTTCCACGTAATCCGGCAGCTGGCGCCACTGGGCTTCCAGTGCGTCGTCTTCCCGGACCCGGCAGCCGGACCAGTTCATTTCCATGACCTTTTCGACGATATCGTACGGAAACAGCGTACCGGAGTGGATCGTCTCCTCCCCGCGCGCCGCCTCCCGGACAAACTCGCCGAAGCGGTCCGCGTCGTGCCGCGCAAAAGCGTTCCTGTAGATCATCATGGCCCTGGACGGAACCGCGCTGTAGCGGATCTCGTCCCAGCGTCCCGCGGACATCAGCGCTTCCACGACGCCGATCCTCTTGCGCATCGCGCGCACCAGGCGCTTGAACTCGTATACGGAGTAGCCGAGCTTCTGCGCCGTCAGGATCCCCATCTTCCGGGTGTTTTCGGAAGAGGCGTCCGCGGTCCGGATCCACTTCGC
>JAFOIS010000251.1 GCA_017420605.1 Lachnospiraceae bacterium
GACGGGAATGCAGGCCAGCACGAGGGCGGCCTCTCCAAAAAGAACGGCGATCATCCGCCGGATATGCTTTCTGACTTCTGTCTCATCCCTGTGATTGTGCATCTCACACGCATACTGCACGCCGAGATTGACAAGGATCAGCGCCCACGCGATATGATACTGGTTCTGAAACCTCTCCCAGTCAAGCCGCGTCGCCTCGCCGATATAGTAAAGGAGATACATGTTCACAAACAGGGCGATGTGATCGCGCACGCTGTTGCGTCCGTGCATGTTGATGTAAAAGGTGGAAAAATTCCAGATCTGGATGATCGCGAGCGTGCACAGAAGATAAGTCAGGAACGTCAGGACGGATACAAAACCGCCCTCGGTATGCTGGAGCAGGGAATTGCTGCGTCCGACCACATAGACGAAGATCAGGTCATAAATGAGTTCCAGATATTCGACCTTCTTCTCTTCCTTATTCATTAAGCATCACCCTGTTATGTTTCCCGGCTGAAACGGTCCCGTCACCCGTAGTACTTGTCAATGCCGCCGTATCCGACGATCAGCTTGTTTTCCCTGGTCCTTTTAATAAAGCTCCGGAGACGCTTTTCAAATTCCGCCGGACGCTTCCTGGCGGCGTCGATGTAGGCGATGCGGATCCTTTTATAGGGATCGGTAAACGCCTCATAATGCTTCCATGCCTCTTCGTCCGCACGGATGGCCTCAATGATGTCTTCCGGGTAAATGAAAGGCGTGCGCAGAAGTTCTTCGACCGAAGGGCGCACCTTCGGATGGATCTTCCCCTCGCGGTCAAGCCGGATCAGCCGTTCGATATTGGGCTGCGAATACGCGCTGCCCTTTCTGCGCGGCGTAAAACGGCGCAGCTGGTGCATTTCATCGAGCGTTCCCGCCTGCCCGTCGATCCAGCCGAAACAGAGGGCTTCTTCAACGGCGTCGTTATAGGTGACGCCCTCTTCGCCGGATGCCTTCGTCGGAAAAACGAACCATATCTCATTTTCCGATTCGAAGTGCTCCGCAAGCCAGTCCCGCCACCTGCTGCGGTCTGTGCAGGAAAAGATCTTTTTATCGTTCATAGGCCCTGTCTGTTCCAGCGGTCGCTGCTTTCGTTCATTGATCCTGTCTGTTCCAGCGGTCGCTGCTTTCGTTCATTGATCCTGTCTGTTCCGGTGGTCGCCGATCATCTTTTCCATCCAGATCATATCGTACCAGCGCCCGAATTTGTAACCGCACTGATGGAATCTGCCCACGGTGACGAATCCCAGGTGCTTATGGAACTCTTCGCTGTTTTTCGTCAGGTACTCGTCTTCCGTCACCGGATATCCGATGCAGGCGTAAAGATTCAGGATCCCCTTCTCCCGAAGACGCTCCTCCAGTTCCGCGTAGAGGAGCCTTCCGAGGCCCTGCCTGCGGGCGTCTTTGTCGAGGTAAATCGTGAGCTCGCACGACCGGTCGTAAGCCGCCCTGTCCTTGAAGATGCCGGCATACGCATAGCCTTCAATACGGCCGTCCTTTTCGATCACGAGATACGGATAAGACCGCATGGTATGCTCCATGCGGCCCGCAAATACCTCAGGAGACGGCGTCTCGTAATCAAAGGTGATCGCTGTGTTACGGACATAGTAATCGTAGATCTCCAGCAGTCTGTTTACGTCTTCTGTTTTAGCATTCCGGATCACGATCATAATACACTTCCGGCCTGTGTCAGTATTTCAATCTCCGGTATTTTTTGTAGATCTTCCCGTATGCGGCCGGAAGTGCCGGCACCCCGATCAGGCACCCCGCAATGAGCAGGATCCCGCCGGCAGGCATATTGAAATACCCGAGGACCGCGCTGATCCAGAAAATGACGGAAAACGCAAGCCACATGATACCGTTCGCTTTGTTATACGCGGGAACATCCGTAATCTCCGATGCCCTGACCGTGCTTCCCGACCAGAAATGCATGGGCTTTTTGCTTTTCAGCGCATAGATCCCGATCCCGGTAAAAAGCAGACTGACCGGGATCATAATGATGAGCCAGATGATATTCCCCATACTGCCCCCGCAAAGATGGAATCTGTTCCTGAGATTCGCTGTTTCATTTCCCGTTCTGCGGCCGGGACTTATTGTACTCGATTCTATCATAGAACCGCCCTGCTTACAATAAACAGCGCCGCCGGCACTTCTTCCCCGGCACTTCTTCACCGGCACCTCTTACGTGACACCGGATAGAAATGCACGCCGCCGGACGCACCATAAAAAATACGCAGGCTGCTTTTTGCAGTCTGCGTACTTATGCGCCAGGGGAAGAGAGATTCGAACTCCCGTGAACGGTTTTGGAGACCGTCATACTGCCGCTGTATGATTCCCCTACGAGCGACCATTATACCATACGTTTCCGGAAGATGCACCTGTTTTCTTTCGAAAATCCGAAAAAACATGCCGGGCGCGCGGCATTCATCCTGCCCACCCGGCATATTTTCATTACGGTTTCGTTTTGCTGCTCCGGTTTACTGTTCCGAAAGCAACCTGCTACTGCTTACTGTTCCGAGAGGAACACTTCCATTTCTTCGAAGCAGGCCTTGACCCAGTTATAGGTCTCGAGGATCGCACGGGTCTCCATGAGCTCAAAGGTACGGCCGTCCGTGTTGTATTCCTTGATCTTCTCCTTCAGCGCGTCGGCGTCCTTTACTTCCTCGCCGTTGATCGTTACTTTGTCCTCAATGATCCTGACGACGATCACATCCGGGATACCCTCTTCGGTATTGCCTGCGGATTCCGATTCCGACGTTTCCGAAGAGACCTCGGACGATTCCGACGAGACCGACTCCGAGGAGACGGACTCGGAAGAGACCGACTCCGAAGCAGACGCCGCGGACGAAGCATCTCCGCTTGCGGAAGCCTCTATAGACGCATCCCCGCTGCCGGAGCCCGTTCCGCTTCCGGGAAGGAAGCCGAATCCTCCGCCGCCAAAACCGGCGCCCTTGCCGCCCAGAAGATACAGCAGCAGTACGCCGACGACACCGACGCCGCCGATCGTTCCGACGACCTTTCCGCCGTTCCGTTTCTTTCCGTTTCTATTATCCGCCATTTTCCGAAACCTCCTTGATCTGATAAAAGACTTCCTTGTACTGTGTCTGGAGAGAAGTAAGCCCTGTCTCGATCGGCAGATATTCTTCCCTCCGGTAAATATTAGCGCTGTCGCAGTTGAAAACGACAAAGACCGGATATCCTTCCGAAGCCGACACGACCGACGAGATCCGGTTGACTACGATCGTGCGGATGGTATTGGCTTTGCCGTCGCCCATTTCGAGACGCTCAAACGGTTTCCGCTCGCTTCCCCGATAAAACAGCAGTACGTGTTTGCCGCTCTCGACCACGTTCTCGATCGTCACGAAGCCGGCATGCTCGGTGAACAACGTCTGCGTATCGGCCAGTTCGTCGGCTTTGGCGAGCTCCCCGGTCAGCCTCTCGTTTTCCGCGTTGAGGCGACGGTTCTCACCGGTCAGTTCCTCGATGCGTCCTTCGTAACTGCTCTGCAGTTCCGCGAGTTCTGCTTCGTAATTCTTTCTTACGCCGCCTTCCGCAGCCGCGATACGGTTCTCGTAATTCTGGCGCATCGTACTCTCGCTTGCCGTGCCGGCCAGCATCACGATAAAGAGGATGGAAAACAGGACGTCGAGGAGCGGCGTCAGGTTGATCTCATCACTTAATCGTTTCTTTTTATGCGTCATACGTTCCCGTTGTCCTGATTCTGCGGATCTTCCGCCGCAGACTTTATTTCTGCCTGCATGTTTTCCGTCTGTATTTTTTCCGCAGATTTCTTTTCGGCAGGTTTCTTCTCTGCAGGTTTCGTTTCCAAAATTTTCTTTTCCGCCGGCCTGGTTTCGGCCGATTCTGACTTCGTGCCTTTATCTTCTGCGTTTTTTTCTGAGACAGGCTTTTCCGTCAGCGGCTTTGCGGCAGTCTTCCCACCCTTTTTCGCTTCTTCCTTTTTCGCTTCTTCCTTCTTCGGTTCTTCTTTTTGCTCTTCTTTCTTTTCGTCCGATACGGTATACTGCGGCACCTTATCTTCACGGTAATTGTTCTGGAACCGTACGATGCCTTCGTCGATGTAATTCACCCAGCCCGAAGAAATGATAATATCGAAGAACTTGAACACGACCGCGCAGATGATGCCGAGGATCGTGGAGGAAAGCGCAAATTTGACGCCGTCGTACAGTTGGGACGGACTCTGCATATTCATGCCGCTCCGGAGCGCGAGAAACAGGCCGCAGACCGTTCCGAGGATCCCGAGCAGCGTAAAGAGCTGGATGATCATCGAGAACGCGGAATACCAGATGCTGTCCTTCTGATAGGTATTGCAGAAATTGTCGAAGCGCGTCCAGTCAAGCTCCACGCTGCGCATCAGGTACGTCTTACTTACGCGGCGATGCTCATGCGTGAGGCTCTTGACCATACGGTCCGGTACTTTATTGATGTCATCGATCTCTTTTTTCATAGCGGACAGTTTTCTCCAGGAAATGATCATCACGGCAAGCTCAACGATCGCCACAAAGAAAATGAACCAGTTGAGGCTCTCGGCGA
>JAFOIS010000252.1 GCA_017420605.1 Lachnospiraceae bacterium
ATCGGCGACATCCGCGCGTCCGGGGAATACGACGACGTACTTCTTCTCGACGGCGGCGACATCTATCAGGGAACGCCCGTCTCGAACCTGACGGGCGGCGCTTCGATGCGCGCGTATCTCGACTACATGCGTTATGACGCCGTGTGCCTGGGCAATCATGAATTCGACCGGGAGGTGACGGCGGAAGCCGCGGACGGTCAGGCGACCGTTCCGCCCTATACCCTCGGGGACTATGCCGGCGACCCGGACATCCCGGTGCTTGCCTCCGGCCTTCTTGACGCGGCGACCGGCGGGCGGGTGCCTTTTACGAAAGATTACGTCATCATCGAAAAAGCGGGGATACGGATCGCCGTCGTCGGCTACATCCCGGATTACAGTAAGGACGTTATGTCTTCGAAAATGGCGCCCTACCGCATCGACGGGAGTCTCCGGCACCTCGATCAGCTCATCCGGAAAGTGGAGGAAGAAGAGGCGCCGGATACGGTGATCGTTCTTGCGCACGAAGCGCCGACGTTCATCGCGCCTTCCATGGACCCGTCCCTCGTATCGCTCATCGCGGGCGGGCATACGCACCGGGTCACCGCGAAATACGCTTCGAACGGCATCGCCTGCATCCAGGGGCAGAACCAGGCGAAGGGGTATGCCTCGGCGGTTCTTGTACGCGCAAAGGACGGCAGCATTTCCGTGGAGGACCCGAAGTATACGGATATCACCGGGGACAAGGCGGCGCTTTACGATACGGAGGAAAACGCGGAGCACCTCGACGATACGGTCATGGACCTTTCCTATACGGCCTGGGAAGCGGTCTGGGAGGAAATGAGCGAGGTGCTCGGCTATATCGATACGCCCGTGAAGAGGGGCAAGGAAGGGATCACCTGCAGCGCGGGCAACTGGGTAACGCACCTGATGCTCGAGGCGACGCGTGAGGACGGGGCCGTCGCGGCGTTCTACAATACCGGCGGCATCCGCGCGAATCTTACCATCCCGGAAGGGGAGACGATCCGCCCCGTCACGATCTACGACGTTTATACGGTCATGCCGTTCGGCAACAGCCTCCTGCTCTATGACGTTACCGGGAAGGAGCTGGCGCAGCAGCTTACAGACGGCATGAAAGACCCGGCCTTCGGCGACCAGATGTCAGGGCTCCGCTTCATCTATACGGCGACCGGGGACGAGGATACGAAGGCGGAGGACCGGGAGTACACGATCCTCGGCATCACCCTGGACGACGGGACGGAGGTCGATCCGGAAGATGAAGAGACGCTGTACCGCGTCTGCGTGACCGATTTCAGCGCGACACGCGAGGGCAGCGTTTTTGCGGATAAGGAGCCGGTGATCCCGCCATCCGACGCGCCAATCGACCATCCGGCGCTCGTTGCGGCGCTGCGGCGGGAGAGCGCGGAAAACGACGGGTATTTCTTCGTGGATACCGGAGAGAGAGGTGTCAGAGCCGAATGAAAAAGATCAGTATTATCACCGAGGTCGCCATCTTCTTCGCGATCGGCATCATTTCCATCGGTCTCCTGACGTACGTCTCCCAGCGGGCGTACTCCAGAAGGAACGTCGAGGCGCAGACAGAGACGCATGCCGCGGATATCGCGGAGGAAGTAAGGCGCGCGGTCACGGAGTATCCGGCCTACCAGTGGCTTATCCGGTACTGGTACACCTATCCGCGCGACCTTGAGATCGAATACGACGCCGCTTTTGCGGACGGCGGGGCCACCGCGGAGAAATGCCGGACGTTTGCCGAAAGGCATCCGGACCTTCAGCTCCGGTATATCGATATGGAACAGTGCGGGAAGCTTCCGGCGGAGGATCAGAAGCTCTATGCCGAGATCGCCTATTCGTGGCTCATCACACGGATCGACGAGATCAAGCAGGCCTATCATGTGGATTACCTCTTCTGCGTCATTACCGAGGAACCCTACGACAAGCAGTTCTTCCTCCTGAGCGGTGCGGATCCCGGCGCGGTCCGCGGAACGCATTACGAAGAAGTCTATCCGCTGGGCCACGTCGTCCGGGTGTCCCAGAGCCAGACGGAAGCCATGCGCTCGGCGGTCCGGAACAGCAGCCACCTTGCGGACGCGGGCAGTTACCTCGATTACTATACCGTCCTGTGCAGCTTTCACGGGCATAACGTCCTCATCGGGCTGACCTATGACCTGTCCGACATGCAGAGGAACATCGAAGCGCAGACCCGCAACGGGGCGCTGCTCGCGATCCTGAACCAGATCGCGCTTTCGGTCGTCCTTCTGGCCCTGATCTCCCTCTTTGTGCTCCGCCCGCTGAAGAAGGTCCAGAAGAACGTTCTGCGCTACAAGGAAACGAAGGACAGCCGGGAAGTACAGATCGGGCTTGCGGCGGTCCAGTCACGGAACGATATCGGAGAGTTGGCCGAAGACGTCTCCGAAATGATCCGGGAGATCGACTCCCATGTGGACAAGATCCGGTCCATCACCGCGGAGACCGAGCGGATCGGCACGGAGCTGGCGCTCGCGACGCGTATTCAGGCCGATATGGTGCCGAACACCTTCCCCGCGTTCCCCGGCCGGACGGAATTTGACATCTACGCATCCATGGATCCGGCGAAGGAAGTCGGCGGCGATTTCTATAACTTCTTCCTCATTGACGAGGATCATCTGTGCCTTTATATCGCGGACGTGTCCGGCAAAGGCGTGCCGGCCGCGCTCTTTATGATGGCATCCCAGATCATCCTTGCGAGCAACGCGAAGCTGGGCAGGACGCCCGCGCAGATCCTCATGGACACGAACGAGACCATCTGCTCGCACAACCGGCAGGAAATGTTCGTGACGGTCTGGCTCGGCATCCTCGAGATCTCCACCGGAAAGCTTACGGCCGCCAATGCCGGCCACGAATACCCGGCGCTCCTGCAGCCGGACGGCTCGTTTGCGCTCGTGAAGAACCGGCACGGATTCGTCATCGGCGGCATGTCCGGCATGAAATACCGTGATTTCGAGACGACGCTTCTGCCCGGGGCGAGGCTGTTCCTCTATACGGACGGCGTCGCCGAGGCGGCGGACG
>JAFOIS010000029.1 GCA_017420605.1 Lachnospiraceae bacterium
ACCTTGACAGGAAGCTCTTCTCCAAGATCCGCTGCAATCCGGACTATACGCCGAAAAAGACGACTGCGCTCGCGCTGGCGATCGCGCTCGGCCTTACGCTCGACGAGACTGTCGACCTCCTTGCCCGCGCGGGCATCGCGCTTTCGCCGGGAAGCAAGTTCGACATTATCATCGAGTATTGCATCGACCATAAAATGTACAACATCTTTGAAGTCAACGAAGTGCTGTTCGAATTCGGGCAGCAGCAGCTCGGCGCGGTGGGATAAAGGCGCCGCACGCGGCAGTCCGCTGCGCAAATACGCAGCCCGAAGCAATACAGACAAATGTCGCTTCCGAAGCGACCACAGGGACCCTCCGAAACGGTATTCTTGCATCAGAAGAGAAAAAAAGCCGCCTCGCCGGCCGGGCATCAAAAAGTGCCGCAGGCCCGAACGCGCGGCAGTGATGCAGAAACCGTAAGGAGGGTTTTATTATGAAAAAAGGACTGACAGAACTGGTAATGATCCTGGATCGGAGCGGCTCGATGAGAGGTCTTGAGAGCGATACGATCGGCGGCTTCAACGGGATGATCGAGAAGCAGAAGAAGGAAGAAGGTGAATGCTTCGTTTCGGTGGTGCTCTTTGACGACGTATCGGAGGTCATCTACGACCGTGTCGACCTCAGGAAGATCGAGCCGATGACGAACCGGCAGTATTACGTCCGCGGCTGCACGGCGCTCCTCGACGCGGTCGGAGGAGCGGTACACCACATCGAGACCGTCCACCGCTACGCGCGGGAAGAAGACGTGCCCGAGAAGACCATTTTCATCATCACGACCGACGGGCTGGAAAATGCGAGCCGCCGGTACACCTATGACAAGGTGCGCCGCATGATCGAACGCAAGAAGGAAGCGGATCACTGGGAGTTCATCTTCCTCGGCGCGAACATCGACGCCGTGAAGGAAGCCGGCCGCTTCGGCATCGCCCCGAGCCGCGCGGTGAATTACGAGTGCGATTCCGTCGGCACACAGACCAATTTTGCCTCTCTGCACAAAGCGGTAGCCTTTGCAAGGTGCTGCGACGACGCCGAGGAAATGAACAGGTATTTCGACGGAGACGAGGCTTTCGAGGAGATCCGGGCGGACTACAAAAAGCGTCACAAAAGATAAAGTGTGATATAATCAAGGGGCAGAAACGCCGCCCCCGGTGACCGGGAATTACAGCCGGAAATGCCTCCATGGAATTCACACATTTCGGAAATGAACATCTGATCTGGCTTGCGATCTGCGTCCTGCTTTGCTGCGGGACGCTTTTCGCTGTGAAGGCGTGCTTAGCAAAAGGACGAGCCGCGAAAGCGGCGCGGATCCGCAGGATCGTGCTGTTCTTTGTGCTCTTTACGCATATCGTGCAGCAGATCTACCGGATCGCGGCGCACGACTTCAACATCGGAACGCTCCCGATCCACGTCTGCAGCCTCGCGGTCTGGGCCTGCCTTATCTATGAGATCAGGCCGAACCGGCCGCTTCTTGCCATGCTGTACTGCCCGTTCCTTCCGGGCGCGGCGCTCGCGATCATTTTCCCGGACTGGACCATGTACCCGCCGTTCGGCATTCTTTCCATCACGGGGTTCCTTGCGCATGTGAGCATCGTCATTTACATCCTGCTGGTGCTGGTCTTCGCGAAGAGCGCCGAAGGCGCGCGCGCGGCCGGAAAGGAAACCGGGGAGGACGCGGCCGGGCTTAGCGACAGTGTCGGCGGTACCGGGGCGCCGAAGGGGAAGACGGTATCAAATCTCCGGTACAGAGATCTCATTTACAGCCTTCTTTTCTTTGCCGCCTACGGGGCGCTTCTTCTGCCGTTCGACCTGCACTTCAACGTCAACTACGGGTTCATGAACTGGCCGTCGCCCGGGTCGCCGCTCGACGTCATCGCGAAATATACCGGCCCCGGCACGGGATACCGCCTGGGCTTTGCCGTTTTCATTCTCGTATTTGTAATCCTGTGGTATCTGCCTTATATTGGAAGAGGAAAGTCCGGGAACAAAGGGGCGGAGCAGCGCCGAAGATGACCCGGAAAAGCATTGGAAAGTCCGCACGACCTGCGGCATGGAGGGTGTTATGACAGACCGTATCGAAGTATTAACGCACAGCAGCATCCGGATCAAAAGCGAAGCCGGGACCATTTATCTTGATCCGTTCCACATCGCCGAAGAGGCGCACGACGCCGATTACATCCTCGTCACGCACGACCATTTCGATCATTTTTCACCGGAAGATATCGCGAAGATCGCGAAAGAAGATACGATCCTTGTGGTGCCGGAGAAGATGGCCGCCAAGGCGCAGGAGGTATCCGACAGGGTCTCCCGCATCGAGACCGTCGCCCAAAGCGGCGCATATAAGGTCAAAGACCTTTCCTTTGAAACGATTCCGGCCTACAACGTCCTCAAACCCTTCCATCCGAAGGGCGCCGGCTGGGTCGGCTATATCTTAAACCTCGGGGAAGACCGCATTTACATCGCCGGCGATACCGACGCGACGAAAGAAAACAAAGCCGTACAGTGCGATATCGCGCTCATCCCGATCGGAGGCACCTACACGATGGATGCGAAGCAGGCCGCCGGACTCATCAATACGATCCGTCCGAAGGTCGCGATCCCGACGCATTACGGAACCGTCGTCGGCAAGAAAGACGACGCGGCAGCCTTCGCGAAACTTGTGGAAGAACCTGTAAAAGTCGAGATAAAGATGCAGAACTGAATACCGTGCGGGCGCACGGCTGTCCCTCCAGATCCACTGCCGCTTGTACGGCCTGCGGTTCCCGATATACTCTCCGATACCGTAGCCGGTCATCAGAGAGAATCCATTTCCTACCCGGAGCTGTCCTGCATCTATCCCGGAGGAAGATCGGGCCGGGACTTTCAGACCTTTCGGTAAAACGGGTAATGCTGCGTTTTGTGAACCTCACATGGCTCAAGCCACGTGCTTCCTGATGCGGCTTACGCCGCAGACTGCTTTAGGCAGCCGGTCCTTTCCCCCGGCAGTCCGCCGGATCCTTAGTTCCGCCATCTTCCGATCAGCTTTACCACAGACCCG